>JAMOSM010000135.1 GCA_027063075.1 Nautiliaceae bacterium
GTTTGTAGAAAATCTTTGATGAAACAGAGCAAAATAGACTTTAAAATCTTTATCTGCCAAGTCAGGATAAAACTCTTTTATGTGGTTTGGCATAAGTAAGCCTTTATAGGCTACCTTTTTTGAGCTGAATGTTGGAATATAAAAATCTTTATCCTCTATTGCATTTTCAATCTCTTTTCTTGTTAAGTATAAAAGTTCTTCAAATCTTTTTGTAGCTATTAATGAATTTGGAACAATAAACGCATGATAAATTTTTGGCATAGTTTTTAAGGCAAGTTCTCCAAGAGCGTTTGTATTAACAGGAACTTCTCTCCAAAGAACTACTTTTAAATCATTTTTTTCGGCATATTCTTCTACAATTTCTTTTTGTTTTTCATCTTTTAAAAAGATTACTCCAATTCCAAAGTGGGTTGGTAAATCAACCCCGTTTTCTTTTGCAACTTTTCTAAAAAATTCTTCCGGCATAGAAAAAAGAAGTCCGCTTCCATCCCCGCTTTTACCATCAGCTGCAATAGCACCTCTGTGCATCATTCTCTCAAGTGCTGTTAGGGCGTCTTCTACCATTTCATGAGTAGCTCGTCCTTTAATATCTGCAATAACTCCAAAACCGCAGTTGTCTTTAAATTCAGGTGTTTTTGACATATTCTTCCTTTAAGAGATTATTAATCCGATTTTAATATTCTCAAATTATATCAAAAATAGGTATAATTTTAAAATAAAAGACTATGAGAGGATTTATTTTAAATACCGTAAGAGTAAAAGAAGAGGATTTAGTTGTTAGAGTTTTGACAAAAGATGAGGTATTAACACTTTACAGGTTTTATGGCGCAAGGCACTCTTATATAAATGTAGGGTTTTTAATAGACTTTGAAGTTCAGGAAAGTGCAAAAGCGACAATAAAGCGTTTAAGAAATGTTATGCAAATTCCTTTTGAGTTTATGTTTGATTTAGAAAAGATGCTTTATTTTAAGGTTTTTATCTCTTTACTTAACAAACATTTGATAGATGTCACTAAAATAGATGAATTTTATTATAATTTGCTAATTGAAATATCTAAAAAACTGCAAAAAAGAGACGCAAAAAGACTTATTATTGAGAGTTATGTAAAACTTCTTGAAAAAGAGGGAAGGTTGCATAAAGAGAAGGAATGTTTTTTATGCGAAAGAAAAATAGATAAAAAAATTGCTCTTGCAAGGGCTTTTTTGCCTGCACACGAGAGATGTGTTATGAGCAAAGGTTTTGAAAAAGAGAAAATAGAGCTGCTTTTTAATGAAAAAAAATCTCTTCTTTTTGATGATAATGAAATAAACAGACTTTTTAAAATTGTAGAATTAGGTCTTTAAAGGAAAATAATGAAAGTTTTGATTATAGGGGCAGGGATTATTGGAATGACGCTTGCTTATGAATGGAGAAAAAAGTTTCCTCAGGATGAAATAGTAATTATTGACAAAGAGCCTCACGAGGCGTTTCATGCAAGTGGAAAAAACAGCGGGGTTTTGCACGCGGGGTTTTATTATAACACAGATTCTTTAAAGGCAAAGCTTACAGCTGAGGGCAATAGGCTTATGAAGGCGTTTTGTAAGAAAAAAGGTGTTTTTGTAAATGAAACCGGAAAGCTTGTAGTGGCAAAGGATAAAAACGAGCTTGAGACTTTGTTTGAACTTGAAAAAAGAAGTAAAGCGAATAATGCAGGAGCATATATTGTAACTCAAGAAGAAGCTGAAAAAATAGACCCTAATGCTAAAACATATAAATATGCGCTCTATTCTCCAAATACTGCTACTGTAAATCCAAAAGAAGTATGCAGGGTTTTAAAAGAGGATTTAGAAAAAAAAGGTGTTAAATTTATTTTTAATATGCCTTTTGAAAAATTTAATCAAAGTTATGATTTTTTAATAAATGCAGCCGGACTGTATGCTGATAAAATTGCCCATAAATTTGGTGTGGGGCTAGATTATACTATGCTTCCTTTTAAGGGGCTTTATAGAAAATATTTAGGAGAAGACAGAATAAAAACACAGATTTATCCAGTTCCTAATATAAAAAATCCTTTTTTAGGGATTCATTTTACTTTAATGGCCGATAATACTATAAAAATAGGTCCAACGGCAATTCCTGCTTTTTGGAGGGAAAACTATTCAGGCTTTAACGGGTTTAATTTTAGCGAGTTTTTAGAAATTCTTTTTCTTGAAGCAAAACTGTTTTTTAATAACTCTTTTGGATTTAGAGATTTAGCTTTTTATGAAATGAGATATTACATTCCTAAAAATCTGATTAATGAGGCTAAGAAACTGGTTAAGAATTTAAGAGGGGAGTTTAAGCCGATGCCTGCTGGAATCAGGGCTCAGCTTTTAAATGTTAAAAAGTTAGAACTGGTAATGGATTTTTTAGTTGAGAAAAAAAATAATCAAATTCATATTTTAAATGCGGTATCTCCTGCATTTACTGCAAGTTTTGCATTTAGCAGGTATATTTTAAAGGATAATTTATGAAATTTATGAAATTTTATTTTGAAGAGAAAAAAAGCTCTTTAGAAAAAAAGTGGAAACTTTTGCAGTTTTTAGATGAGGGTGGGCTTTTTGATGAAAATATCAGCTCTGATGAGGTCAAAGAAGATAAGAAGATAATTTACACCGGATATAAAATAAGTAGGTTAAAAGAGCTTTTTAAATGAAATTTGAAATTGACAAAGTAAAAGTTTTAAGAATACTTTTTTTTGTGTTTTTGTTTTTATACTCTTTTTTAGTTCTTTCTCGTTCTCCTAATGTTGTGCAGTTGGAATTTTTTTTAATAGTGTTTGCTATTTCCCTTATTTTTGTTGTATATGCAAAGCTTTTCAAAAAAGAGAATGAGTATTTAAAAATTTTTTTAATTTTTACTGCTTTGCTCTTTTCTTTGAGATATTTTTTCTGGAGGACTTTTTATACGCTCGAGTTTGATAATCTTTTGAGTGCTTTAGGGGGAATTTTAGTTTATATAGGAGAAGTTTATGCTTTTTTGGTGTTTTTGTTAGGGGCTTTTGTTTCAATAAGGACAATTCACAGAAAAGAGATTGATATTTCGGATATACCAAAAGAACAACTACCGAGTGTGGATATCTATATTCCGACTTATAATGAACCTGTTGAAATTGTACGTACCACTACTATTGCCGCAAGTGTTATGGATTATCCTAAAGATAAGTTTAATATTTATATTTTAGATGATGGAGGAACAACTCAAAAAACAACTCCTCCTCCAAAAGAGGAAATGGAAAAGGCGAAAAAAGAGTATGAGGAGATTAAGAAAAAATTTGATGAAATGTTAGAAAAAAATCCACTTTTTGCAATGACTCCTGAGGGTATAAAGCTTTTAGAAGAGCTTGAAGAGAAGAAAAAAAAGTATGAAGAACTGCTCTCTGAAGAAAAAAAAGCTATAGAAAACAGAAAAAGAAGAGAAGAACTTATAGCAATGACTAAAGAGGTAGCTCCTAATGCCCATTATATTACAAGAGAAAAAAACCTCCACGCAAAAGCAGGTAATATTAATGAGGCTATGAAAAAAACAAATGGAGATTTAATACTTATTCTTGATTGTGACCACGTGCCTACGCAGGATTTTTTAAGAAATACTGTCGGTTTTTTTATTAAAAATCCTAAGCTTTTTTTGGTTCAGACTCCTCATAAGTTTTATAATCCAGACCCTATTGAGAAAAATTTGCGTATTTTTAGACAGGTTCCTAGTGAAATTGATATGTTTTATAATTTTATTCAAAAAGGTCTTGATTTTTGGGACGGTTCATTTTTTTGTGGTTCTGCAGCTATGCTTAGAAGGAAATATCTTGAAGAGGTTGGAGGAATTGCCGGGGAGACAATTACTGAAGATGCTGAGACTGCTTTAGGGCTTCACGGGAAAGGATATGAGAGTTATTATTATCCTAAAGGGATGGTTTTTGGGCTTCAGCCTGAGACTTTTTCGGCTTTTATAGTTCAGCGTTCGCGTTGGGCTCAGGGAATGATTCAGATTTTTTTATTGAAAAATCCTCTTTTTCAAAAAGGGCTTAAATGGTATCAAAAAGTTGCTTATTTAAATTCTAACGTTTTTTGGTTTTTTGGTCTTGCAAGATTTATATTTTTAATAGCACCTCTGTTTTTTATATTTTTTGGGCTTCAAGTTTACAGGGCTACCCTTTATGATGTAATCTCTTTTGCCTTTCCTCATTTTTTGTTTGTAATTTTATTGAGTTATTATCTTTATTCCAAATACAGATGGCCTTTTTTTTCGGAAGTTTATGAATCGATTCAGTCTTTGTTTTTGCTTCCGGCTATTATTAAGGTTTTAAAAGCTCCAAGGGCTCCTACTTTTATCGTTACTCCAAAAGGAGAAGAGATTGATAAAGACTTTGTATCACCTTTTTATAAGCCTGTTTTTATATTTTTTCATATAACTTTAGCCGCTATTGTTGTAGGGATTTATGAGTTTTTTACTATGCCTGAGGCAAGAGGGACATTACTGATATTAGGATTTTGGGAATTTATGAATCTGGTCTTTTTAAGTTTAGGTATAATTGCAGTATATGAAAGGTCTGAAAAAAGAAGAGCTCATAGAGTCCCGGCTAAAGATGATGCTATTTTATATATAGAGGGCAAATCTTTTAGTGCCAAGGTAAAAGATGTTTCCTTAACGGGAATATGGCTTTATACCTATAAAGACATTACTCCTTATCTAGATAAAATAAGGGATAAGGATTTAAAATTTCTTATAAAAGATACAAGGGGAATGCTTTTTTCTGTTAAAGGAAAAGTTGTAAATGCAAATTCTCATAATGTAAGAATGAAATTTGAATTTGAGGACCTTGAGAGTGAGAGAAAAGTTATTGAGTTAGTTTATGCCCAAAGCAGTAGATGGGAGTATTTTTCTGACACAAAGGATAAAGACCCTATATCAGCTTTTATGTTTTTATTGAAAATTACAGTAAGGGATTTTAAAATAGCTTATAAGGCTGTATTAGAGCAGTTTATTATAGATGTTAAAACTTTTATAAAAACTGTCAGCGATTGGTTTTTAAAAGTTGTAAAATTAAAAAAGGAGTAAGGGATGGCGTTATTTACTAAAAAAGAAGAGGAAAAAAAAGGAATATTAATTCCTCCAAAAAGATTTTGTATCTCTTCTAAAAACCCTTTAGCTTCTATTTTAAAATCTGTTTTAGAATTAGGGGAAGAAGAGGATTATAAATATCTTTTAAAACATTCTGCTAAAGTGTTTTTTTCTCAAAACAGCGTGTATTTAAATTCTATTTTGGTAAAAAGTGATGATGAAATGGATGTTTTTGTTGAGCTTTTGAATTATTTTTTAAATGAGCACAATTTAGGAGATGTTCAGATAGAGGTAAATGAAAGAGAAAAAAAAGTTATAATTACCCACTATAATTCACCTTTTATAAAAATTCACAAAGATGACGTTTTTTTAGAAGAGTTTTATAAAATATTAATGGAGCTTTTAATAGAAAAAGAGATAAAAATAACAAAGGAACTTGAAAATGAAGTTCAGACTTTTACTGTTAGTATTGATTAATATTTTATTTGCTAAAGAAGTAACGGTTGATTTAGATTCTCTTTATCCTAATAAAAATATTTTAAAAGGTAGTTATGACACTGCTGAAGTGACTATTCCTGTGGCAAACAGATGGGATATAAAAAATCTTAAAATCCATTTAGAGTTTATGCCTTCAAAAGCCCTCACTCCTAAAAGAAGTTTATTAGTTGTTTATTTTAACGGAGTTGTTGTTTTTCAAAAAATTTTAGATCCTACAATAGACCTCTATTCTTATGATATTTTTATTCCAAAATCATTAGTAAAAGATTTTAATAAATTAGAAGTTAAAGCTATTCAGCACTACTGTTTAAACTGCTGTGAAAATCCTTCATCTCCTGAATTATGGACTGAAGTTTTTTGGAAAAAAAGTTATCTTAAAGTAAAATATGAAGAAAAGCCTATAAAAGATAAACTTCTTTATTTAAGGGATTATGTGTTAGATTATAAAAATTTAGGCACTTTAAACTTTGGAATAATTACTCAATCTTTAAATGATTACTTTTTAACAATGGGTGCTAAGATAGCAAGTTATTTAGGAAGTAACATAAAATACAGAAAAGTTTTTGTAAATAGTTTAGATTCTTTTAAAAAAGATGAAGATATTTTTTTAATAGGTGATTATTCTTTTATAAGGAAAAAGCTAAAGCTTAATTTAAAAGATTTTCCTAATGTTTTTTTAGTTCAGAATCCCTATTATTCTAACAGGGCGATTGTTGTAGTAACTGCAAAAGATAAAGAGGAGTTAAACAGAGTTGTAGATTCTTTAATTTCAATTCCAAGAAATTTGATTATAGGTAAAAACCTTACTATTGAAAAATATAAAAAACCTGTAATAAACGCATATGAATCGCCAAAATATATTCCTTTTAATAAAAAGGTCTATTTAAAGGATTTAGGATATGAGGATTTAAAGTTTTATCAACCTACATATTTTCATAAAATAAAATTTACAGTTCCTCCTGATATTTTTACATTTTCTGGAGGAAAATGGATTTTTCATATGTTTTACAGTTACAATGGAGCAGTT
>JAMOSM010000136.1 GCA_027063075.1 Nautiliaceae bacterium
CGCAACCTTGTCTTTTTTACTTTTTCGTTGTTTGAATTTTATCAGCGTGAAACAGCCCTGGCGCATAATCCAAATTATTTAAAATATTTTTTGTTATTTTAAAAGTTTTTGAGGTTAGTTTGATGTTTTTAATACTTTTAATATGAAATGTTCTATATGTGTTTTGTTTGTTTAAAGCGCTTACGTACCAGTAACCTTCAAAGTTTAAGATTTTAAAAGGTTTTATGAATTTAGTTTCAAGCTTTTCTTTTTTGTAAAGTATTTGAATTTCTTTTTTTTCCTCTATAGCTTTTTCTAAAATGTTAAAAAGTTTTAAATCTATTTTTTCAATGTCAAGTTTTGCGTAGAAGTGATTTTCTTCATATGAGTTTAATAATCCTATATTTTTCATATACAGTTTTATGGCTTTTAATGCTATTTTGTCATTAATAGTTGTTTTTTGTTTAATATAATATTTTTTATTAGCATCTTTTTGTAGAGGAAGTATTTTTTTTATCATTTGTATATATCTTTGAGCAGTGCGGGTTGAGATATCAAAAATTTTGGCAATATCTTAAGTTGAGAGTCGTTTTCCTTTTTGAAACAGCAAAATTAGTTCAAGCAACTTCATAAAAAACCTTTTTTTCAATTATAGTCTATAAAAACGCAAATATTTGTCGTTTTTATAGACTATAATTTCGTTTGAAATTTTAAGGTGGAGTAGAGGATGAAACATATTGAGCTTTTAAATCTGTTATGCCGTTACAGAAAATTACTTGATGAAGCTTACAAACAGAAAAAACTGATTTCCGTCCCAAAAGAGCTTGTGGAAATCGGGCTTTTTAATAAAGTGGGAGGATATTATTATCTTAATGAAATTTATTTTACGTTTGTCGATACGCTTTTGGCAAGAGCGGATTTCAGTTATATTGCGGAGGACTTTGAAAAAGAGGTTAAAAAGCTTATAGAACTGAAAGAAGAATATAAAATAAACAAAACATCTTATGTTAGGGATCTGATATATAAACTGTTAAATAAAATCTATCAGGGTATGAAAAACAGGGATAAAAGACTTTTAGGGCTTGTTGAAAAACTTGAAAACGACGAAATGAGCGAACTTGAATTTTTAATAAAAGAAGCCAGAAATATTTTAAAAGACGTAGAAGAAATTATGTATAAAAACGAAACGATAGTCGGTGTTTTTGAAGGATTTAAAGGGTTTAGGGAGTTTAGGGAATTTATAAAAGATATAATGATTGATGTAATACATTTGAATCAAAACATTGACAGTTACTTAAAGAGGCTGCGCGAGTTTATAACACAAACGGAGAAAAAAAGACGCTTTAATCAAAAACTGTATAAAATCGCCCATATGATAATAAACGAAGATAATAAAATCGATAATTTTTTAATCACAAAACGCTTTGTTTTTAAACAAAAAATCGAATTTGTCCCTGACAGTGCTTATATTGAATATGATAGGGTGAAAAAAATAGTCGGTAAATTTACAAAGCTAAAAAAAATAAAAGAATCCCGTGTAAAAAGAGATTTAAAAGAAGTTATCGCACTGATAGATTTAAAAGGACTTATTAAATCAGTTAAAGGAAGCGAAGATTTGTTTAAAAGCATAATAGAATATGTCGGAAAAATCGATAAAGAGCTTTTGAATGAGAGTGTAAGGGTGTTTGTATATATATTAAATCATTATGATAAAAAACTGATTTACACAAATAAATACAATGAATTTAACATAAGGGTAGTGAAATGGAAAGCGTAATTTTTGAGATATTAAGCAAAGGCGTAATAATTTCAACTAATTCAAACAGATTTATAAAAGAAGCAACGTGGCTTATGGAAGATGATAATTTTAACTCTTTAAACAATACGTTAAATAAAATAGGGCTGTATCTAATCGGAGAAAACGGCTATTTTTATTTGAGCAAGGATTTAAAAAGCGATGAGGAGGATAGGTTTTTTAATTCCCATAAGCAGCTTATATTGGCTATTGCGCAGCTGAAAAAGGTATTTGTTCATCTTGATAAAGGACATAAAATAAAAAAAAGCGAATTTATTAAAAGGTTTGAAGTTAAAAAGGACGAAAAAATAATAAAAGCGCTTTTTGATACGGATGATTTAATGGAAATTACAGATAAACTTTTTAATTTGTTGGAAAAAAATTTTGTAATTGAAGGCAAAAATAAAAAGGATGAATATCTGGTTTTAAATTCAATAAGATATTATCTTGACATCGTGGATGCGATAAGCGAAGGAGAGATTGATGAATAAGATATACTTTTTTAATGCGGCGAATTTCAGTTTTGCCGAAATAGATCTGCGTAAAAAAAACGTCTTTTTCGTAGGAGATAACGGAAGCGGTAAAACAACGGCAATAAGGGCGATTCATTACTATTACAATTCCGACGTAAAGGCTCTTGGGATTGATCCGAACAAAGAGAGTTTTAAAGATTTCTATTTTAAATATGACAATTCTTTTATAATTTATGAATTTGAGGATTATTTTGTATTGATGTATAAGCGCTCAGGTGATATTAAGAGGATTTTTAGCAGACAAAAGTTTGATGTAAACAGGGTTTTAAAAGGCGATGAAATCATAAGTTTGAAAGAAGTAATAAACTACGCAAACGAAGCGTCTTTAAAATACAGACCCCAAACTAATGAAGAGTATAAAAAGATAATTTACGGGCTTGATAGGCAAAGACTTGATTTTAGGTTGACCACAATTAAAAACTACAACACTTTTATAAATCTTTACAATAAAATATTTAACGTCAACAAAGCCGTGTTTGACGCAAAAAGCATAAAAGAGATTATTTTTACTACGCTTGAGAGGGTTGAGGCGGGGGAGATTAATTATGAAGAATTTGCAAACGAACTTATTGATTACAGACACTATTTTATATTTTACAAAAAATTTAAAGAACAAAACTCAAATATAGAAAAACTTTATATTTATAAAAACGCTTTAATTCGTCTCCAAAAAGAGATTGATGAAATTTTGGCAAAAATAGCATATAAAAAAGAGATTGAAGAGAAATTGGTGGATGAAATAATAGAAGATTTAAAAAATCTTGAGAAAAGAAGAAGGGTTGTTTTAAAACAGTTCGGGTATTTTGACAAAAAGATAAAAGCGGTTGAAAAAAATATCGAATCAAAAATATTCGAATTGAATGCTACAATAGACGAAATTAAGAGTTTAAAAGAAAAATTTTCTCTGGAAAAAATACAAAACGCCGAAAAAAAAGTCTCTTTGAAAGAAGAATTAAACAAAAAACTAATCAACTTTCAAACTTCGTTAAACGAACTTATTAAAGGAATTAAAAACCAGGTTGAAGAGATTGAAGAAGAAATTGAAAGGCAAAAAAGGGAAAAAAGAATTTTAAAAGACAAACTTAAAGAAGAAGAGGTGAGAATTAAAAGAAATCTAGAAGAATTGTATTTTGAAAAGTTTGAAAAGATAAAAGAGGAATTTATTCAAAAAGAAAAAGAGTTTTTAAACCAAATTACCGAAATAGAAAAGGAAATCAGCAACAGAGAAGATAAAAAAAGAGAGTATCAAAAAGAACTGAACGAAGTTAATTTTAAATTTTCAAAAAAAGAAGACGAGATAAAAGCCGCTTTTCAAAAAAATATAGAAGTCTTAAAACAGAAAAAAAGAGCACTTCAAATAGACAAAGACGAATTGCTAGATGAAATCGTTAAATTAAAAAGGGAACTTAAAAAATTAAAAAACGAATATGAAGAAGAAGTTGAAAAAGTAAAAAACCATTATGAAAAAGAGTTTAAGTTTATTGATGAAAAGATTGTTTTTTATAAAAGCATCTTAAAAACAAAACCAAATTCGTTTAAAGAGTTTTTAAATCAAAACGTCGAAAACTGGGAAGAAGAACTCTATCCCGTAATTGATGAAAAACTTTTAAGTATGGATATTGGGGAGTTAAAACCCAAAGTTGTAAGTGAAAAGGTGTTCGGAATAGACCTTGACACTTCAAAGTTAAAATCGATCCCTACAATGAAAGAAGCCGAAGAAGCTATTGAAAAGCTAAACATCAATAAACAATCCCTTCAAAAAGAGCTGGAAAACAAGCTTGTTTTAATGGAAAAAGAGTTTAAGGCAAAAGAGATTGAAATTCATTCAAAAATAGAGATAAACGATGAAAAGGCAAAAGATATTGATAATGAATTTAAAAATATAGAGAGTGAAATAAAATCTCTAAACGAAGGTTTAAAAAAAGAACTCAACTACCTTCATAACCTAAAAAACGAAGAAGTAAAACTTATAAAAATCAACATAAATAAAATAAACGACAAAATAAAATCCTTAAATGAAAAAATAAGTTCAATAAGGCGTGAGATTAGGCAGTTAAAAAAAGCGTTGGATAATAAAAAGTCAGAGCTTGAAAAAGAAAAAATCAAAGAGTTGAATAAAAAAATTGAAGAGCTAAAAAAAGAGTTTAAACAAAAAGAAATATTGATTGACGAAAAAATCAATGAATTAAACGTCAAAAAAAATAAAATATCAAAAGATGAAAGGGTTGAGGAGTTAAACAGGGAAATTCAAAAAATCCAGAATGAACTGAATGATATAGAAAAAGCCGAGATGTTTTTAAAAGAATGGGAAGAGAAGAAGGGGTTTATTGCAAAATATGCGCAGTTTAAAACAGACCTTGAAAAATTTGAAAAATACAAAATTAAAATAAATGACTTTTTTATAAAAATTGAAAAAAAATTAAATACTAAACTTGAAAAAATTGAGAAAAAAATAAACAATAAAAACAATGAGCTTAACATAGTAAAAGAGGGATTAAAAAAAATATCATATCTTAAACTTTCAGATAAAAAAATTGAAACAAATGAGTATTTAAGCAGATTATACGATACATATAAGCTAAAAGACGGGGAATTTAAAGAAAAAAGAATATCGCTTAAAGATACGGCAAGCAATATAAAAACGGCATTGGAGAGATTTGTAATAGAGGGGCTTGAAGTAAACTTTAACCTTGAAAATCTGGCAAACCTTGTGGATGAAGAGATTGAAAAAGTAAATGAACTTTATATTTTTAAAGAAAAAAAGTTTGATGTTTTAAACAAAACGAGATTAAAAGGGCTTAAAAATTTAATAAGCGGTATTTTAGATAAAAAACTTGACAATTTTGAAGGCGCAAAAGAGGACTTTTTGGCTCAGGTTAGAAGAATTAATTCAAATCTAAGCAAGGTTGATTTCGGAATTATTAAAGGAATCAAAATTGAAATAGAAGAGACAAAGAGGAACATTTTAAAAATATTTGATGAAATTAAAGAGAATATTCAGGATTTGGTAACGCTGCTTGAAAATGAAGAGAGTCTGTTTTTTGACAGGGCTGAGAGTGACAGAAAACTTAGAAAAATCGAAGAACTTTTCAATATTATAAAAAAAGAAGTCAAAAACGAAAGTTTTTCATTAATAGATGTGGTGGACATAAACGTAAAATTTATAGAAAACGAAAAAGAAAACACCCTAAAACTTATCAAAAACGAAAGCTCAACCGGAGGTTCAATTCTACTCAAAATCGCCATTGCCGTGAGTTTATTGGAACTTTTCATAAAAGAAAAAGCTTCACTTTTCTTGATACTTGATGAGGTAAGCGTGTTATCTACCAAAAACCAAAAACTTCTAAAAGAATACGTAAACGAAAGAGGACTTGGGGTTATTTACGTAACTCCGGATTTGCCGCTTGTAGACGTTGAAGATATAGATATTTACAAATTCAGAAACGTAGGCGGTGAGTTTGAGGTTGTAAGGCTTATAGGGGAAGAGGGAATACAAATAAAATAAAATGGAAAATGAAAATGAAAAATTTAAGAAAAGACAGGTTTTATAGGATTGTCAAAGAAATAAAAAGCGGAATTGTAGAAAACAGTAAAGACAGAAAAGATTTGGTAAAACTGATTGATGAATTTAGTAAAAAAGAGGATGTATTCAGGTATTTTGTGAGGTTTAGAGGAAAAAAAGCGATTATTAATGACAAGGAAATTTTTGAGAGGTTTATTAAAAATAATCTTGGGTGTAAGTTTGAAGAGTTTAGAGAGATTGAAAGTAAAAAAGAAATGGCAAAAATTTATAAAGACACAAAAGCCAAAAATCTTCACACAAGCGATATTACGATAATCCACAGAAAAAGAGAAAAACTTCCTCAGATTTTTTATGACTATTTTGAGCCTGAAATTGGCGGAAGAGTAGTTGTTGTGGAAAATTATGAAAGCTTTTTGAGGATTGATTTTGATTTGTTTAGAGAAGAAGATTTTATTTATCTTGGAGGATACAGCAACAAAAAAACGGCTGAGTTTTTAAGGGATAAAGATATATTGTTTTTTGGGGATTTTGATTTTTACGGGATGATGATATTTGATTCGATAAAGTGTAAAAGCAAAGAATTTTTTGTGCCTGAAAATTTAGAAGAATTATTTATAAAATACCCAAATCAAAAGCTATATCTTAAACAAAGGTTTATCGAAGAGAGGGTAAAAAAAGTGG
>JAMOSM010000137.1 GCA_027063075.1 Nautiliaceae bacterium
TGCCGGTGATATGTTTCTTTTAAAAAGAGCATATTCAGCATCTGTGGTTTCAGCAAAAAGCAAACTTGAAGCAAACAGAAAAGCAAATAAGATTTTAAGCTTTTTCATCCTTTCTCCTTTAAGGTTTTAATACTATTTTAATATTAAAACCTTAAAGAGAGCTTAAATTTTTCTAATATAAGTTAATTTTATATTAATATTAAATGTAACTCTCTATTAATGCTCTTCCTATTCTTATCATATTAGAGCCCTCTTCTATAGCTATTTCAAAATCTCTACTCATTCCCATAGAACATATCTTTGCTCCGTGAGGTTTTAGTTGTTCAAATATTTTGTATGTTTTTCTGAAGCTTTCTCTTATTTTTTTTTCATCATTACTGTGAGCACCTATAGTCATAACTCCTTGAAGGTTGATGTTTAGGAGGTTTTCTTTTATTCTTAAATATGTATCAACCGCGACTTCAGGAGCCATTCCGTGTTTTGTAGGCTCTCCTGAGCTGTTTATTTCAATAAGACATCTTACAGGTTTTTTTGCTCTTTTGTTAATAGCTTCTGCAAGTTCATATGAATTGATTGATTGAATCATAAATGGGTTAAGTTTTAAAAGTTTATTAATTTTATTTTTTTGCAAATTTCCTATAAAATGCCATTCAATCGGTAAATCTTCAAGTGTCTTTACTTTTTCTTCCATATCCTGAACCCTGTTTTCTCCAAATGCTCTTTGTCCGTCTTCAAAAAGCCTTTTTAATACTTCAGGATTATTTGTATATTTTGTAACTGCAACAATTTGAACTATAAGATGTTCGCTTCTTTTAAGTCTTGCTGCCTCTACTTTTTGGATTAATTCATCAAGTGTCATTTTATCCTCCTATAAGTCGATGTAAGTCGTTATAAATACCAATTATCATTAAACTTCCAAGCAATGCCCATCCTGCAAGTGTTAATTTATACATAATTTCTTCATTTATTTCTTTTTTTGATATCCATTCATATAAGTTAAATATTATATGTCCGCCATCAAGTGCTGGAATTGGAAGTAAATTTAATACTCCTAAATTTACTGATAAAAGAGCTGTTAAAAGCAAAAGAGGCTGAATACCAAAATTTGCAACTTTTGCAGTAACATCAACTATTCCAATAGGACCGCTCAGTGTATTAAGTCCAATGGCTCCTGTTATTAGTTTTTGAATACTTTTTACAATCATTGTAGATGCTTTTATAAGTTCTTCTGATGCAATTTTAAGGGCTTCACTTAGTGAATATTTTATTGTTACAGTATCTCCTTTTGGAATGATTCCAATAATTTTTCTTTTTATTTCTTCTTTAAAAATGTTTTTTTGTTTTTTTGTTTTTGGCCTTAAACTTAACATAATAATTTTTCTATCACGAATTACTTTTAAATTAAGTTCATCTGAAACCTGAACTATTTTTGAAATATCATCCCAAGATTTTATCTTTTTCCCATTAATTTCAAAAATTCTATCCCCCGATTTTAGCACCTTTGCAGCAGGAGTATCTGGAATTGTTTTTCCAACAACCGGAGCTAACTTTTGCCATCCAAAAACAGCTAAGAAAAAATATATCAAAAAAGCCAATAAAAAGTTAAATCCAGGCCCTCCTAATAAAATCAATACTCTCTGTAAAGGGGATTTTGAAGTATAACTGTCAGGATCATTGTTTTTTAATGTAGGATTTGAATCATCCTGCCCTTTCATCTGAACATATCCTCCAAGGGGGATAGCACTTATACACCAATCTGTCTGCCCTATTTTTTTACAGATTAGTTTTTTTCCAAAACCAATGCTAAACACTTCAACCTTTACTCCAACAAGCCTTGCCATTAAAAAATGGCCTAGCTCATGAAAAAATATTAAAAATGAAAGTATTAAAATGGCACTTATCATTTCTGAGCCTTAATATACGCTTTTATATAATCCATTCCGCTATAAAGCGTCAAAATAACAGCAATCCAAAGCAAACAGTTTCCACACGGCCAATTCATAAGCAAAAAACCAATAGCAATCATCTGTATTACTGTTTTTACTTTTCCAGCCATACTCGCTTTTACGCTAAGCCCTTCTTGAGCCATTGAAATTCTAAGCCCTGTTATAAAAAACTCCCTAACCATTATTAAATAAACAGCCCAAGGGTTTGCCCTGTGAAGATACAAAAGCCCAAGAAAAGCACCAAGAATCAGCATTTTATCAGCAAGCGGGTCAATAATTTCTCCTAACTTACTTGTAGCATTAAAATTTCTTGCAATATATCCGTCAAAAAAATCTGTAATGCTTGCAACTACAAAAATAAGAGCGGCAAAATAATCAAGCCAAGAACTATGAATTCCTTCAAAAAAATCTCTATTTACCAAAAACAGATACATCAAAAAAGCAAGCAAAATTCTCAAAAATGCCAAAATATTAGGAACGTTTTTTAATCTTTTTTGCCATTTTTGATATTTATAAAGCATAATACCATCTTTTGTTATTACCAAATCCTATTCCTTACATCCAAAAGTAGTACCGCCATCTACTATAAACGTCTGTCCCGTAATCCAAGACGCCTCATCAGTGCATAAAAAATATGTAATTCCCGCTAAATCTCTTGGCTCTCCCATCCTATTAAGAGGACTTCTTTTTTCAACTTCCGCTTTGACCTCTTCATAATTTGGAAAAGCTTTTAAAGCATCCGTATCAATAGGACCTCCGCTTACTGCATTGACTCTGATTCCTTTATTTCCAAGTTCACACGCCGCATATTTTACAACCGTCTCAACTGCAGCTTTACTTGCCCCATGTCCTGTATAATTTGGAGTATATACAAGATTACCAGTAGAGCTTAAGCTTATGATACTCCCTCCTCCAACTTTTTCCATTCTTTTTGCAGCCTCTTGTGCTCCTACTACAAAAGCACTAACCGTTGCAGTAAAAATATTGCAAAGTCCTTTTGGCTTTAGCCTCATAAAAGGACCAAAACCCCCTACAACTGCACGACCTGAAATAATTGCGTTTGATACGAAAAAATCAACCCTGTCAAAATCATTATCTATTTCTTTAAATAAATCCTTATATGTTTCTGGTTCAAGAATATTTAACTTATAAGGCTTTGCTTTAATATTATATTTCTCTTCCCACTCTTTTGCAAGATTTTTAGCCACTTCTTCATTTGAATTGTAAGTAAATGCAATATTTACCCCCTTTTTTGCAAAACGCTCAGCTATTGCTTTCCCAATACCTCTTGTAGCTCCACTTATTACTAATGTTTTACCCCTCATTAATTTCCTTTACAGATATTTTTTTAAAACTTCTTTTATTTTTTCCTGTGACTCTTTACTTGGAGGTGTGAGCGGGAGTCTATATTCAAGTGATGGAATAAGTCCTGCTTCATACATTGCAAATTTAATAGGAATAGGATTGCTTTCTATAAACAACACTTTATTTAATTCATAAAGCCCCTCATTAATCTCTTTTGAAGTTAAAAAATCTCCTTTTAAGGCTTTATGAACAAGTTTTGCTATTTTTTTAGGAAGCAGGTTCGCAGTAACAGAAATAGTTCCTTTACCGCCGCTTGCAATTATAGGATAGTTTATTGCATCATCTCCGCTTATTACACTTATACCGCTTTTAGCACAAAGGGCAACCACATTTTCAACTTTTCCGCTTGCCTCTTTGATAGCCACAATATTTTCAACTTCTTTAAAAAGCCTAACTGCGGTATCAACCTCTATATTAGAACAAGTCCTTCCGGGAACATTATACAAAACCACCGGAATATCTACTGCATTTGCCAACGCTTTATAATGTTCATAAAGCCCTCTTTGAGTCGGCTTATTGTAATAAGGTGCAACAGACAAAATTGCATCAGCACCTTTATCTTCAGCAAATTTAGCCAAATCAATAGCTTCATGAGTAGAGTTACTTCCAGCTCCTGCTAAAACCTTTGTATCCGTACCTTTACATACCTCAACCGCAATTTCAATACATCTTTTATGTTCATCATGCGTAAGAGTCGCACTCTCGCCTGTAGTTCCAACAGGCACTACCCAGTCGATATTGTTTTCAATCTGTCTTTTTATAAGTTTTGCATAAGTCTCTTCATCAATTTTACCGTTTTTAAACGGAGTTATTAAAGCGGTCATTGCGCCTTGCATTTTTATCCTTTTTTACAAAATTATATCATAACTATTCATACCTTAATGTCTCAAGCACATCGGTTTTACTAGCTTTAACAGCAGGATATATGCTTGAGATTATAACTATAATAAAAGCCCCAACTAAAATGGCAATAAAATCTGTTAAACTTAACTCAACAGGCAATTTGCTTACTCCATACACATCCTCAGGAAGTTTTATAAAATCAAATGTTTTTAAAAGCCATATTCCAAAAAGCCCAAGAACAGCTCCGCTGAAAATACCGCTTATCCCTACAATCATTCCAAGTTTTAAAAAAATTGCTTTTATTTCTTGTTTTGTAGCTCCAAGACTCATCATAAGGGCAATCTCTTTTCTTTTACTCATAATCATCATAAGAAGCGAACTTATAATATTTAAAGCCGCTACTATAATTATAAGCATTAAAACCAAAAACAAAGCCCTCTTTTCCATTTTTAACGCTGCAAAAAAATTTCCGTTTTGCTGCCACCATCCAATTACTCCAACTCCAGATGGTAATATCTCCCTTATTTTTTTTATATCTTCAAAAGGGTTTGGTGTCCATATATGTATTCCGCTGTAATAGTTTTGATGAAGAATTCTTTTTAAGCCCTCTATGTTCATATAGGCAATCCCTTTATCATACGCTACAAGCCCGCTGTCAAAATAGTTAAGTATTTTGACTTTTTTCATCACAGGTGTTACGCCAAATCCCATAGGGGTAATTTTTGAGAAAATCATTATAACTTTTTCCCCTTTATAAACCCCCATATCTTCAAAAAGCCTTTTTCCTACCACTACATCAAAAAGATTAGGTTTAACTCCTTTAACTGCATTTTTAAAAATATAATTAATCTGAGACTCTTTTTTAAAATCAACTCCATATAATAAAACTCCGTTAAGTCCGTTTTTTTGAATTATTGCACTTGTTTCTATATACGGGGAATATTTAAAAGAAGGAAAATGCTTTTTTAAAAGCTTTAATGTGTTTTCATCAACAGTTGCTAAAGAGGAATAAATGGTAATTGGATAGTTCATAACTTTAAGCTTTTTTTCAAATTCCCTGTCCATTCCGTTCATTATCCCCATAGCAATTATAAGTGTAGCAACACCTACCATAATGCCAAGAAAAGCAAGAATAAAACTTATATAAATAAAAGGATGCTTTTTATCAAATCTTAAATATCTTTTTATTATAAAATTGACAAACTTTTTATTCATAATTAAAATTTAGGGCTTTTTCCGCAACAGTCTTTATATTTTTTGCCGCTTCCACAAGGACACGGTTCATTTCTTTTTACTTTTTTCCTCTGCTTTGCTTCAAACTCTTTTTTTAACATTTCAGTCTGCATTTCAAGCTCTTTCATAATCGTATCCATATCTTTTTGTTCAAATTCTTCTGGAACTTCAGGGATATTGTTTAAAATATCTTCTACCTTTTTACCTTCAAGGGCTTTAATAAACTCTTCAATATCAGGATCAATTTCAGGCATTTGATATTCAATCTGAAGTTTGCTTAAAATTTTCATGCTCTCAACTTTTATTCTTTGAATAAGTTCTTCAAAAAGAGTAAAACTCTCTTTTTTATACTCAACAAGAGGGTCTTTTTGATTATATCCTCTAAGACCAATACCTGTTTTTAAAATATCCATCATATAAAGATGGTCTCTCCAGCTTTCATCTAAGACCTGTAAAATTATCTGTTTTGGAATTCTGTTTTTATCCTCTTCACTTGCGTCTTTTAATTTTTCTTCAAAACTCTCTTTTAATTTCTTAATTAAAAACTCTTTTAACTCATCATAATCTTTATCTAGGTCTTTTTCATCAAGTTTTAAATCTGTATACTCTTCAATTACCGCTTTTAGTTTTTCTTTGTTAATATCTTCTTTTTGAGTATGTGGAAAAACTTCGGCTTCAGATAAAATATACTCAACAAACTCTTCCCTCATTTCGTCAAGTTTTTCCTGAATGTCAAAATTAG
>JAMOSM010000138.1 GCA_027063075.1 Nautiliaceae bacterium
ATTAATAGGCGCTTTTTTACTTATAATTCCAGGTGTTTTTAGTGATATTCTGGGAATTCTATTTTTAACGGAGCCGTTTGCCAGATGGGTTGCAAAAAAACTGTTTCCTTCTAAAGATTTTCATACATATCGGTATACAAAACAAAATGACGATGATATAATAGATGTGGAAATAGTAGAAATAATTGAAGATAAAAAATAAAAAAAAAAAGGGTTATTTCCCCATTTTTTTAGCTATATCTTTTACAGCGTCATACGCATGATTCATAGCAAGAGCAATACTCCCGCTGCCTACCGCTACATCACCGATAACATAAAGTCCGGGTATATTAGTTTCAAATGTTTCGGGATTATACACTGGTTCTTTCCACTCATTTAGTTCTATACCTGCATTTTTTAAAAAGTCCACAGGAGTTGTTCCGCCTAAAGCATATATTACTCTATCGTAAATTTCGCTTGTGCCGTCTTTAAAATTTACTTTTACCTTTGGAGGAGTTATACCTTCTTCTTCATAAGGTTCAACATTTTCGATATCCAAACCTAATTTAAGTTTAAGTTTTCCTTCATTTGCGTAATCCATTACTATTTTTTTATTGACTGCGTTCATTTTAGTAATTTCATTTCTTCTGTAATTTAATGTTACGTCACAGTTAATATGCATATCCACAAGTCCGTATGCATATTCTCCGGCTGTATCCCCACCGCCGACTACAAGAACTTTCTCTCCTGGTTGTACCTTATCAAGGTTGAAATTTAGTCTGGGTCTTATTTTTGGAGGGAATTTATAAGCAGGTTTGTTTGGTTTGCCCATTCTCCCTATTGCAATGATTACTTTTTTTGCCAGGACCGCACCTAGTTCATGGTCAGTTGCTATTGCGAACACATCCTTACATACGGGTTTTACGGCATAAACATGATGGTTGTAGTGTATATGGTTTTTCAAACCGTACTTTTCAATATAATTGTTCATTTGTTGTAAATAACTTTCTTTTGTCCCTTCTTCAAAAGTCACATTTCCTTTAAATTCGAATTTTTTACCCTGCCAGTCTTTATCGACTCTTTTGCCGTGTTTGTAAAATTTTCTTATTACATCGTTGTGATTATCTGCTTTTTCTAATATGAGGACTTTGTTCAATCCCGCGATTTTTGCCTCTACGCCTGCGGCTATTCCTCCCGGACCCGCTCCTATAATTACTAAATCCTGTAATTTATCACAAGGCATAGTGTCTCCTTTATTTATTGTTTTCTTAGATTAAATTGTATCAGTTTTTTTGATTTTGACATCAAGATGAATTTAGTTTTTAGTTTTTATATGTGTATAAAAGTAACAGTATGTTTTTTGAACGAATGATTATTCACCGAGAAATAGAGATTTCTAAGAAACAAGTTTATTTTTAAAAAAGTGTTACTAAAAGTAAAAATGTGTAAATATGAACTATTGCATAAAAAAATAATAAGTTATTAAACACCACTTTATTAAAGTAATGTTATAATAACATTAATGAATGATTATCCATTTAAAGGAGATAGAGTGGAAGGAATTGTTTTTTTATTTTTACTGCTGGTGTTTGCTTTTAAGCTTTATGCTTATATCATCAGAGAAGATGTGAAAAAATCTTTTTTTATTGCAAGTGTGGGTGAATTTTTTTATCTGGGAATTGCTGTTTTGGGAAGCAGTGCCCTGGGTGTTGCGGTTTTGCATCTTGAATATCAGGTTATTTTTAGGATTCTTTCGTTTTTAATGCTTTTTGAATTTTTTAAATTTAGAGGTTCTACAAAACTGCAGGATTTAAGGGGTGTCGCTTTTAACAAATGGGGAATTATTTTCGGTTTTGGAATTTTTGGAAGTCTTGGGGTTTCTCTGATTACTTCAAAACAGCTTATTTTAAATACTTTTACGGCTAGTGGAATGTTTGATATAGGTTATATGATAGTTGTTATAAATATTTTGCAGGCTCTTTATTTAATTACTCTTTTTGAAACTATTGTATTTAAAAAAGGCGATAATGTTTTAAATAGAGTTTCAAATCTTTTGCCTGTAATGATTTTTACGGTTGCGGGAATTTTGGTTTTTGTATTTCCTTATATTTATATGATTATTCCTTCTGTGTTTGGAGAGATACATTATACTTTTGACTTTAAATTTGATTATTCGGGAATAAGGGGACTTTTTGCTATATTGTTTGCGTTTATTATGCTGTTTGTTTATATATATTCTTTTGACTACATTAATAAATATAAAAGATTCTCTTATTTCTTTTTAACTGTTTTAACTGTTTCATTGATAGAGATTACCATTAGCGCATCTTTTGAAGGGTTTTATCTTTTTTGGGAGCTTATGACGATTTCTTCTTACCTTTTAATTATGCACTCAAGAAAAGAGAGTTCGATTAATGCGGCTAAAATTTATTTTTTAATGTGTATAGCCGGTGCGTACTTTTTACAGCTTGCATTTTCAAAATTTTTTGCAAACGGATTGTATGAATTTGAAAATATAAAAGCAATTTCTTTAACGGTTGGTGTTTTACTGCTTGTAGGTTTTGGGGTAAAAGCCGGTATAGTACCGCTTCATAAATGGCTGCCTCTTGCCCATCCTGAAGCCCCAAGCAGTATTTCGGCTCCGCTTTCTGGTCTTTTAACTAAAGCCGGAATTTTTGGAATTATTTTAATAATTTATTTTTTTGATTTTAATTCGCAAATATTTTCCTATCTTTTGATAGCTTTGGGACTTGTTACTTTATTTTATGGAGAAATTAAAACTCTTTTTGAAAAAGATATTAAAAAACTTTTCGCTTATTCCACAATAGGACAGATTGGAGAAATTATCACCGTTTTAGGAATTATGAGCTTAAGTGCTTTAAGTTCCGCACTTTATCATATTATAAATCATGCTGTTGTAAAAGACCTTTTGTTTTTAAGTGCAGGAGTTTTGATTTTAAGTGCGGGTGGCAGAAAACTTAGCGATTTAAAAGGTATCGGTAAAAAAATGCCTTATCTTGCTTTTCCTTTGGGTGTTGGGATTTTTGCGATAAGCGCTTTTCCTCCTTTTGGAAATTTTAACTCTAAATTCTTAATGGTTTATTCAACTGTTGAAGCCAATAATTTTATAGCGGCGTTTGGTCTTATTATAGGGGCTTTAATAGGCTTTATAGGGATGCTGAGGGTATTTAGGTATATTTTCCTTTTTAACCCTGAGAGAGAATTTAAAGAAATTAAAGGCTTACATGTTGGGGTAACTTATGTGCTGGCTTTTGTCTCTTTCTTGCTTGGTGTTTTCCCTGATATTGTTATTAATTTTATAAACAATGCTGTTTTTACATCATTTAATAAAAATGTAGATTTACCATCTTTTACACTTCATATTCCTCTTAGCGTAACAATAATGAGTATCGGTGCTTTGGTTGTGTTTTTCTTTGGAAAAGATTCAAAAAATGCCGGAATTTTAGCTGCTACATGTTCATTTCTTGCACTTTTAGAGATATTGACTCATAAATTCAGTTTTGGTGTGTTTTTTGCAGGACTTGCTCTTTTTATGGCAGTTTTAAATTTTATATATGCAGTAAGATATATGGATCATTCCCTTAAACCTTACAGATTTTTTTCAAACTTTATGGTAATGATTGTGGGAATTTTAGGTGTTGTTTTGAGTTCTGATATTTACAATATGTTTTTTTATTGGGAAATTATGGGAGGATGGGCTTTATATATAGCCCTTGTGCATGAAGAGGATTCTTATTCCATCAGGGAGGCTAGCAAATATCTCATCTATAATTTTGCCGGTGCCGGTATTATTATGATAGGTCTTGGAATTATTTTGAATTATGGGATTGAATTTAATGTTTTAAAAACAATTCCGTTAAATCATACAGTAATGCTTGCCCTTACCTTTTTAACTGTTGGCTTTTTGGCAAAGGCAGCTCAGCTTCCTGTAAGAATTGATTATCAGATGCACCCAAAACCGGCACCAACTCCTATTAGCGGTTATATTTCATCGGTAATGTTAAAAACGGGTCCTTTTATGCTTGTAAAAGTGTTTTATCTGATAATTGCAACAGGAATTGCCATAAGACTTATGACAATAACGCCTCTTGCTCATTTTGCGGCAGTTATAGGAGTTGTTACCATTTTAATGGGAGCGGCTTTTGGGCTTCTTACAAATTCAATGAAAAGGCTTTTAATCTTTTTAACAGTGGCGGAAATAGGATATATTGTTGCGGGTGTTTCGTTGCTTACAAGCGAGGGACTTGCCGGCGGGCTTTTACATTTAATTAACCATATGTTTTTTAAAGACCTGCTATTTTTGAGTGCGGGAGCTATTTTTTATAAAACGGGTATTGATAATCTTGATGAAATAGGCGGGCTTGCCAGAAAAATGCCTATTACATTTTTAGTGTTTTTAGTTGCTGTATTTTCAACCGCCGGTGTGCCTCTTTACAGCGGATTTGTTTCAAAATGGATGATTTATCATGCTCTTTTACAAAAAGGATATGTATTTTTGGCAATTATGGCTTTAGTGGGAAGTATTATGATTTTATTGGTGTTTGTTAAATTTTTACATTCTGCTTATTTTGGAAAAATAGAAAGAAGATTTATGAATGTGGAAAGAGTGGATTTATATATGGCAATTCCTATGGGGATTTTAGCGGTTTTAAATGTTCTGCTTGGAATTTTCCCTTCTATTATGTTAAAGCCTATTAATCTTGTGCTTGAGAGTTTTAACCTAACTCCGATTTCTTATACCTTGGCTTCTTTAAAAGTTGGAGGAGATGTTTTAAATATGGCTGATTTGGCAGCTTATTTAATTATAGCAATTATTATAGGGTTTTTACTCATTTATTATTTTGGAAAAAAAGAGAGAATCACGCATATTTTCCTCTCAGGTGTTAGAGATTTGAGTGAGAGTGAAATTCATCTTCATTCTAAAAATTACTATGAACCGTTGATTGAACTTATTTTAGGAATTATAAAGTTTGTAAAAAGAGTGTTCGGGTTAAAAGGAGGATACATTGAGCGCTGAAATTATTAAATTTTTCATCTTTCCGGGAGGAGTTTTTGCCGTTGTGTTGGGACTAGTTTTGATAAGTATAGAGAGAATTTTGGTTGCAAGATTTCAGGGAAGGGTTGGACCTGTTTTTTATCAGAATATTATTGATGTTATAAAGCTTTTCAATAAAGAAACCCTTATTCCAAAAGATGCAAAAGATTTTATATTTAAATTTGCTCCGCTTTTCGGGTTTTCGGGAATGCTCGTAATGGTTTATTTTTTACCTATTCCGGGAGTATATGAGGGAGTAAAAGGTGATTATGATTTAATTATATTGATTTATTTTATGGCACTTCCCGCAATTTCGCATATTTTAGGGGGAGGTGCTTCAAGTTCGCCTTATGCCGCTATAAGCGTTAGTAGGGAACTTAAACTTATGCTTGTGTATGAATTTGTATTTATTATCGTGGCTTTAACCCTTGCTGTTTATGTAGGAGGCGGAAGCGGTGAGTTTTCTTTGAAAAAGATTATGGATTATCAGTTACAAAACGGATGTTTTCTGTTTGACTGGAAACTGTGGCCTGCTTTTATTGCGTTTTTGATTTTTGTGTTAGCGACTCTTGAAGTGCCTCCTTTTGAAGTGGCCCATCACAATCATGCTGATATTATGGAAGGTTATCTAATCGAATACAGTGGGGCTCCTCTTGGTATGTTTGAAATTACCGATGCTTTGAAAATAGTGGTTTTAAGTATTATATTTCAGATTTTCTTTTTTCCGAGTATTATAGGAGATGATGTTATGATAAATCTTTTTTGGTTTTTGATAAAGACCTTGTTTTTAGTTGGATTTATTGCTTTAGCCCATGCTTCATTAGCTTCTTTCAGGGCCGACCAGGAGTTTAAGTTTTTAATAAGGGTGCCTGTTGTTTTGGCGTTTGTTTCGCTTATTTTGGTAATTCTTTCTGTTAAAGGATTGATATGAGTATTATTACAAGAAGTCCGTTTTTGTTTAGAATAAATACAGGTAGTTGTAACGGGTGTGATGTTGAACTTGCTACGACGGCTATGATTCCAAGATATGATGTTGAAAGGCTTGGATGCAGATATACAGGAAGTCCGAAACATGCCGACATTCTGCTGGTAACCGGTCCTATTACTGCCAGAAGCAAGCCTTATTTATTGGAAGTTTTGGATGAACTTCCAAATCCTTTTGTGGTTGTGGCTGTAGGTACCTGTCCTACGAGCTGCGGAATTTTCAGGGATTCTTACTCTATTGAAGGACCGCTTGATAAGTATGTAAAAGTTGACGTAAACGTTCCGGGATGTCCTCCAAGGCCTCAGGCAATTATTGACGGGGTTGCAAAAGCGCTTGAAATCTGGAAACAAAAAATAAGGGATATAAAATGAGCGGATTTTTAAAAATTGCCATAAGAAATCTTTTAAAAGGTCCCGTAACGGACC
>JAMOSM010000139.1 GCA_027063075.1 Nautiliaceae bacterium
GAAGGAATACATGTTATTCCAAACGCAGAGGCTGTAAATAAAACCATGAACAGAAAAAATATTAGAGTATTTGCCGCCGAAACACTTGGACTTAAAACTTCAAAATACAAATTCGTATCAACATATGAAGACTTAAAAGAAGCGTGTGATGAACTTGGATATCCTGTTGTTGTAAAACCTATTATGAGCTCATCAGGGCATGGACAAAGCATTGTAAAAAGCCCTGAAGAAGTAATTACCGCCTGGGAATTCGCAAAAGCAGATGCAAGAGGAAGCGCGGATGAACTGATTGTAGAAGAGTTTATCGATTTTGATTATGAAATTACACTTTTAACTGCTAAAAACGATAAAGAAATAGTATTTTGCCCGCCGATAGGACATATTCAAAGCGGAGGAGATTATATTTTCTCATGGCAAGAGATGGAAATGAGCGAAACAGCCTTAAAAAAAGCTCAGGAAATTGCTCGCAAAATAGTAGAAGGACTTGGAGGCAGAGGAATTTTCGGGGTCGAATTATTTGTAAAAGGTGATGAAGTTTTCTTCTCAGAAGTTAGTCCTCGCCCTCACGATACCGGACTTGTTACGTTAATCACTCAAAGCCAAAGCGAATTTGCGCTTCACATAAGAGCAGTTCTTAACCTGCCTCTTGGATTTGAATTTTTAACCCCAGGAGCCTCTGCTGCGTTTAAAGCAGACAAAGACTCTTATATTCCTACATTCGAAATCGACCCTGAAGTTTTTAGTGATAAAAGCCGCTTTATTGTATTTGGAAAACCAGAAGCTCATCCGGGACGTAGAATGGGAGTACTTTTAGTAAGTGATAAAAATGCTAAAGAAGCTTTAAAAAAAGCACAGGAACTTATAGGAAAAATTAAAATCCTATAACTTTCCTTTTAATACCCACTATTATTATTTTCTTTTTTTGCCGCATATTCAATCTCTTCATTACTCATTTTTTTTATGAAAATCATCATAGAATGTTTCATCTTACCGTTTTTAGAAAGGTAACGTTATAAACTTCAAAACTGATTAAAATTTAATCAGTTTTTTTATAATCTTTATATTTAATTAAGATATTATTAAAATTAAAAAAGGAGATACAATGAAAAAAATAGAAGCAATTATTAAACCTTTTAAATTAGATGACGTAAAAGAGGCTTTATTTGAAATAGGAATTAATGGAATTACTGTTAGCGAAGTAAAAGGACACGGAAGACAACAAGGTCATACGGAATTATACAGAGGTGCTGAGTATATAGTGGATTTTTTACCAAAAATTAAAATTGAAATTGTAGTAAAAGAGAAAGATTTAGACAATGTAATTGAAGCAATTGTAAAAAGTGCAAAAACAGGAAAAATAGGCGATGGAAAAATATTCGTACTTCCTGTTGAAAAAACTATCAGAATAAGAACAGGTGAAGAAGACGAAGAGGCGATTTAAACAGATAAAGAAAAGGAAAATATAATGGATTTTTCATGGGTAGTTGATACCTTTTTTACTCTATTCGCATTCACATTAATTATTTTTATGGTTCCCGGTTTTGCAATGCTCGAAGCGGGGCTTGTAAGAACAAAAAATGTAACTACAGTTTTGACAATAAATACAATGATTTACATTGTAGCAAGTTTAGTATTTTTCTTTTGGGGTTACACTTTGGCTTTTGGAGAGTGGAACAGTAAGAATATGAGTATATATGCCGCATTTTTATTTCAAATGGCGTTTGTCGGAAAAACAGTAAATATTATGAGCAGTGGAGTTAGTGAAAGAACAAGAGTGATTCCACTTGCAATATTTACAATATTTATGGCAGGTTTAATTTATCCTCTTATAGTAAATTGGACTTGGGGTGCGAATATGTTAGCCGATACTTTTTTTGATATTTCAAGTATGCACGATTTAGCAGGAAGCACAGTAATTCACTCAACAGGAGGATGGACTTTACTTGCGGCTATTTTATTAATTGGAGCAAGAAAAGGAAGATACACAAAAGATGGAAGAGTAAGAGTAATTCCTGCAAGCAATATTCCTCTTGTAGTACTTGGAGCATTTTTACTATGGATTGGATGGTTTGGATTTAACGGGGGCAGTGTTGGAAGCATCTCAAGCAAAGAAGCCGCAAACACTGTTGCACTTGTTGTTATGAACACCAATAACGCAGGACTTATAGGAGGACTTAGCGTATTTATTTTAAGTTATTTAACTTATAAAAAATTTGATATTACAATGATTTTAAACGGAGCTTTAGGAGGACTTGTTGCAATTACAGCAGGAGCAGATGTTGTAACTCCCTATGCAGCTCTAATAATAGGTTTAATTGGAGGAATTTTAGTATTTTATGCGGTTCCGTTTTTTGACAGGCTAAAACTTGACGATCCAGTGGGTGCGTTGTCAGTCCATTTAGTAAATGGTATCTGGGGAACAATTGCTGCTGGTATCTGGGGAGAAGGAGTTAGCCTTATTGCCCAAATTAAAGGTATTGTTGTTGTAGGAATTTTTACTTTTGTTTTATCATTTATAATTATTTATATAATAAATAAATTTATTCCATTTAGAATAGATAAAGAAAAAGAAATCGAAGGATTAGATATTAATGAATGCGGAATTGAAAGTTATCCTGAATTTAAAAGGGCATTTTAGCCCTTTTAAATTTTAAACTGAGAAATTTCTTTTAAAAGTTCATCTGCAAGTTTAGAAATTCTCTCAACATAAGATTGATTTTTAATTACATTTTCTTTATTTGTTTCTGAGAGTTTTTCTATATGTTTCATCTTTTTAATAAAATCTTCCATTATTTTTACAATCTTTTCAATCTCTTTTACATTAATTTCAACTTTATTTACCACGTCATTCATTTTACTTGATACATTTTCAATTCTTTCTTGAACGTAAGAAGTTTTTTGGGTTACTTTATTTACATTTTCAATATTCTTATTCATTTCAGAACTTGCAGAATTAATCGCCTGAACTATTACATTAATAGTAGCATCAATTTCACCTAAAGACTTTTGAGTCCTCTCAGCTAATTTCCTAACCTCATCCGCAACTACCGCAAAACCTCTTCCATGTTCGCCTGCACGTGCTGCTTCAATTGCCGCATTAAGAGCTAATAAATTTGTCTGGTCTGCAATTTCTCTAATTACAGTCAAGATATTTTTTACCTGCTCGGCATCTTGAGAAAGCTGTTGAAGTTTTATAGCAAGTTCATTTTCATTTTGGGCATTATACTGAATACTTTGCATTGTATCTTCTATAATCTCAATAGCATCTTTTAGCGAATTATCAGCCTCAATTATTGCATTTTTCACCTCACGCGAATTCTTAGCTTCATTGGTTAGTTTTTCTCTAATCTCATCAGCCCCATTCGCAGCTTCCTGTACAATATTAGCCTCTTGCTGAATATTACGTGTAATTTGATTAAAAGAGGATTTTAAATTTGAAGTCACTTGTTTATTTTCAACAGAGCTTCTATAAGCACTAAGCATTACTTCATGTAAAGAAGAGAGAAATTCTCTCAAAGCTTTTCTTATTTCCCCAAATTCATCATTTTCATAAATTTTTACTTTAGTTGATAAATCTTTTTCTTTTGCAATCATCAAAATAAGACTTTTAAGACTTCTTAACTGAATAGAAAACGATTTAATAATAAAAAGAGACAAAATAATAATAATTACAACTAAAACCGTTCCTATAGTTACATCCACTAAAGTAGTGTCTTTTATTTTAGATAAATCTCTTTTTATAATATCGGCTATTTTATCATCAATCTGTTTTAAAGCATTTATTTTTTGCGTAATAGTTTTAAACCAGTACTCAGCATCTATATTAAAATGTCCTGTTGTATGTTTAGATATTGCAATGTTTCTCATTTTTTCAACTTCTGCAAATGCGGGATTTTTAATAATTTTATAATAAAAATTTTTCATCTCTTTATTTGCAAATGTTAAAAAATCATCAATATAGGCTCTTTGTTGTGCAATTAAAGTAATAAACTTTGTATACATTCCAGGAGCAAATTTATCAGCCCCAAACGTAGCACTCAATACTGCTCTTTCAAGACCTGCTTTTTCTTTTGCTTTTAAAAACGAAGTATAAGCGGCTAAATCCATAGCAATTTTTTCATTTGGAGCATATGTAGCACTCATACCTATTATTTTTAATATCTGAGAATTCATTTTAGAATACCATTTAACTTCATCTTTTAAAGAAATTTTAAAATTATCAACTTTTTTCCTTATTTTATCTAACTGATTTAAATACATATTTAATATATTTATCTCTTTTTGAAATTCAATTGGATATTTTTGTAAATTTATTGACGCTAAAACCTTTTTATACTCTTTTATTCTCTTATCTGTAAGCTTTCTTTGCTGTTTCAAAATCTCTTTAAATTTCTTTCCATAACTTCCTAAATACCCTGCACTAGCCCCTCTTTCTTTTTGAGTTTCGTGAATAAGTCTGCTTAGAGTTTCACTTAAAGTAATAAGCTGGGCTAATTTTTCTTTTTTTGCTTCATTTTCAAAATGAATCACTATCTCTTTACCTGTAAAATACCCTACCATAATAATTGACATAAGCACAATTAAAATAACTTTTGTTCTTAAAGAGATTTTATTAATAAAATTCATCTTATTTCCTTTTAAAAATTTTACATATAAAATAATCGACACTTATTTGATATAATTTACTAAAAAAGGAGAATAGAGTGAAAAAAGCACCTGAATTCTGCCTACCTAATCAGGATGAAGTTGAAATATGCTTAAGAGACTTACAAGGAAAATGGATAGTACTTTATTTTTACCCAAAGGACAATACTCCAGGATGCACAACAGAAGCGAAAGAATTTAGTGAACTTTTAGATGAATTTGAAAAGCTTGGTGCTATAGTTATTGGAGTGAGTCCAGACAGTCCTAAAAAACATACCGATTTTATAGAAAAACACAACTTAAAAGTCACTCTTTTAAGTGATGAAAATAAAGAAGTTTTAAAAGCATACGACGCATGGGGCAAGAAAAAAATGTACGGAAAAGAGTATGAGGGAGTAATCCGTTCCACTTTTATAATAGACCCTGATGGAAATATAGTAAAAGAGTATAAAAACGTAAAAGCAAAAGGACACGCAAAAAAGGTTCTTGAAGATTTAAAAGAACTTAAAAACCATACCTCTTCATAGCAGCAGCCGCTTCTTTTTTCAATTCTTTTTCTTTCATAACGCGTCTTTTATCGTGAAGTTTTCTACCTTTTGCCACAGCTATTTCAAGTTTTGCTCTGTTTTTATTATTAAAGTATATTTTTGTAGGTACAAGAGTATATCCTCTCTCACTTGTATATCCTGCAAGTTTTGCTATTTCATCTTTATGCAACAATAGTTTTCTAGGTCTTTTTTCATCGTGCCTAAAAGCGCTGTAAGTCGTATCAAGATTACTGATATGTCCTTGAACCCACCAGGCTTCTCCGTCTTTTATTTTAACGAAACTATCTTTAAGATTAGCCCTCCCGGCTCTAAGTGCTTTTACTTCACTTCCTTTAAGCTCAATTCCAGCTTCATATTTATCAAAAATATCATAATCGTGATAAGCTTTTCTGTTTGTAGCTACTACTTTCATACGACCTCCTTAGGTCTAAATAGTGTTCCTTTTATATGATTTCCACTTAAAAAATCTTCAATAGCATCAAGATTATCCCCACTTGTTAAAAACATCGGTTTATTTCTTTCCATTAAAAACTTAGCCGCTTTTAATTTAGTAACAATTCCGCCTGTAGCAAAATCATCATTTGGATTACATTCCTGATTTAACCACTCTTCTTTAATTTCTGTTACTATTTTTATTGGTTTTGCATCCTTATTTGTTTTAGGATTATCGGTATAAAAAGCGTCAATATCGCTTATAATAAAAAGCATATCGGCATCAAAATAATACGTTACATAAGCACTGAGCTGGTCGTTATCCCCAAAAATTATCTCTTCAACAGAAACCGAATCGTTTTCGTTTATAATAGGAATAACCTTATTTTCAAGCAAAACATTTATCATTTTTTTAGCATTTTCAGTTCTTTTCCTACTGTCAAAATCAGCTGCCGTAACCAACACCTGCGCTACGGTTATTCCGTATTTATTAAACCTCTCTTTATATTCCCTCATTAAAAGAGGCTGACCGATTGCCGCAAGGGCTTGTTTGTTTTCAAGGCGGCTTTTATCAAGC
>JAMOSM010000140.1 GCA_027063075.1 Nautiliaceae bacterium
ACCCATAGCAAGGTTAAACCATGCTCCGTGTTTAAAGTCTATTGCCGCTTCAAGACCTCTTAGGTTGAACCCGTCAGGTGCCGTTCCCCATTGAAGTACTCTTGTTACAGGGTCGTATGTAAAGTTAGAACCCGTAAAGAAAGTACCAACTGCAGCTCCGAATAAAACAACACCTATTAAACCGTTAAAATATAAAAAGAATTTATATGCATTTTTACCAATTAAGTTATTTGGTTTGTTCATATATTCATATGCAACTGCTTGAAGTACGAATGCGAAAAGAATTAACATCCATACCCAGTATGCACCACCGAAACTCACTGAATAAAAAAGAGGAAACGCTGCGTATAGCGCACCTCCAAAAAGTACAAGAGTTGTAAATGTAAGCTCCCATTTTCTACCAAGAGAGTTAAGAATGGCTCTTTCTTCAAGTTCATTTTTTGATGTGTGAAATAGTGTTTGCCCACCTTGAACAAACGTCATAAGTAAGAAAAGTCCTCCAAGAACCGCAATTATTATCCACCAATAAACCTGTAGATAAAAATGTGTTGCGTCCACTGTAATTGGTGCCCAAGTCATTAGTGCGCTCCTTTTGGTCCAGATTTAACGACCGTAAATAGGATTTTAAGTTCAGCAATACCAAGGATAACAAACGCTGTTAGGAACATAAAGAATGTTGCTTGTACGTTTTGTAATGCGATTGGTGTAACTGATTCAGCTGTTGGAAGTACTCCAAACACTGTCCATGGTTGTCTTCCGATTTCTGCAGTCATCCATCCAAAGCTTGTTGCAATCCAAGGAAGTGGAACTGAAACAACTGCTGCTTTTTGAAGTAGAGTATTGTTTTCGAATGTACCTTTTATAATAGTAACCCAAGATGCTAAGAATAATAAAATAAACCAGAATCCAAGTCCAACCATAATATGAAATGCATAAAATACAGGTGGTACAGGTGGATGGATAAATTCAGGATTTACATCTTTGTTTGCAAAATATCCATATCCGATTAAGTCAGCTTTTGTAAGTTTAAGACCTTTTTCTTTGTCTTCCCATACAACTTTGTAAAAGTCAGCTTTTGCTTCTTCCATAGCCTGAGTATCGCCTGCTTTTTTAGCTTCGTGATATTTAAATAAATCTTCTCTTGCTTCTTTACCAATTTGAGCAAGTTTACTTAAAGGCCAAATTCCATACTCTTCATTCCCTTCTATTAAATCTTTAAGACCTGGCACGTATGCGTTAGGGTCTCTTTTTCCAAGAAGTGAAAGCATATATGGAAGTTCAATTTTAAATACAAATGTTTCATCATTGCTTGTAACTTCTGATGCAGGTAAATTTTTAGGAATACCAATAGCTACAATAGGCGCGCCTTTTTCACCTACATAAAGTCCTTCGGCAGAAGCTATTTTTGTAGGTTGAGTGTTTGCAACTTCATAAGCGTGTTCATCACCAATAACTGCTACCACGATTGAAGAAATTAAACCAAACGCTGCCGCAACTGCCGCTGATTTTTTTGCAAAATCAACATGTTTTTTTCTAAGTAGATAAAGTGCTGAAATACCAAGAACAAATACTGATGCAAGAGTATATCCGGCACTTACAACGTGTAAGAATTTAACCTGAGCCACCGGTTGCATAATTAGTGTCCAGAAGTCAGTCATTTCAAGTCTTGAAGTTTCTATGTTGAAGAAACCGAATTCATTGCTTGGATGCTGCATAAATCCGTTTGCAATTAAAATCCAAAGTGCTGAGAGGTTTGAACCGATTGCAAGTAACCAAGAAGATGCTAAGTGAACACCTTTGCTTACTCTTTTCCATCCAAAGAATGAAATTGCTGCAAATGTTGCTTCCATAAAGAATGCAACTATACCTTCAACCGCAAGCGGTGCTCCGAATAAGTCACCAACAACCCATGAGTAAGTAGACCAGTTAGTACCAAACTCAAATTCGTGAATAATACCTGTAGATAGACCAAGTGCAAAGTTAATTCCAAAAATTAATTGCCAAAATTGTGTAATTTCTTTCCACTCTTTTTTACCAGTTTTTACATAAATCGTTTCAAAGAATGCTACTATAAAAGACATTCCTAATGTAAATGGCACAAAAAAGAAGTGAAACAGTGCGGTCATTGCAAACTGGGCTCTTGCCCATTCTAGCATGCTTAAATCAATATTCATGCTCTTCCTCCTTTTTTTGTTTGGTGGTTGTAATTTTTGTAAGTTGTTTTACATATAAATCCTGTAAATTTTCTTCTCCTTTAACTTTTGAATGAATTGTTGGGAAAAAGAAAACCTTCAGTACTACAAAAATTACAACCAGTTTAATAATAATAATTACCCAAAGCTTGCGCCCTAGGTCAGACAGGTTTTTAAACCCATCAATGTAAAAGAACAAAATCCGTTTAAACATAAGCCCTCCTTCGAGGCTATTAAATTATATATCAAATAAAAGTCCCAGTCAAGAAAAAAAAGTAATTATTTAATAAGTTTTTAAGTTTTAATTAACATATGAGTATTCATTTATTGAAAAAAAAACGTTAATGTATGTAAAATCGGTGTAAAACAGGGAGAAAAGAAGATTATTCTGTTATTTCAACTTCTTTTATTTTGCTCTCCCAAAGACCGTGTTTTGTGCAGTAGGCCATTGCTGTTAGTTTTAATTTTTTAGTAGGGATGATATAAAAATCTACTTCCACTTGAGTTTTTTGGTTTGCATATGTTTCAGGGAAGAAGTTTGCCTGAGCTAGTAGAGTTTCTCCATTCCAAAGTTGAACATATGCAATATGATGGTCATAATCTTCTGGGTGAGTGTATTCTTTACCAACTCTTACTTTTACTTTGAATTTTTCACCCTTTTTTGCTGTATCTGCGCATTCAATAAATGGTGAATGTCTGTCGATATAGTCTTTTTTTGCTTCTTTATCGATTTGAGAAATGTCTTGATATCTGTTAATTTTTGGCATTTTTGCCTCCTTTTGATAAAATTTGTAAGTTTATTATAACACAAAAACTAAAAAAAGATAAAATAACTCTTTTATTAATTAATAAAAAATATTAAAAAGGTAACATTTGAAAAAAATAGAAATTTTTACTGACGGAAGTTCTCTTGGAAATCCGGGACCTGGAGGATGGTGCGCTATTTTAAGATATAAAGAAAAAGAAAAAATCTTAAAAGGGGGTGAAAAACATACCACTAACAATAAAATGGAGCTAAAAGCGGTTATCGAAGCCATAAAAGCGTTAAAAGAGCCTTGTGAAATTGATTTATATGCCGATTCTACTTATGTGTTAAAGGGAATAAGCGAGTGGCTTGAGAATTGGGTAAAAAAAGATTTTAAAAATGTAAAAAATCCGGAACTTTGGAGGGAATTTTTGGAAATTAGCAAAAAACAAAAATAAACCCTATCTGGATAAGAGGGCATAGCGGTCACAGGGAAAATGAAATTTGTGATAAAATTGCAAAAGAGGAAGCTTTAAGGAGAAAAATTGTTAATAACGACTGAAGAGATTAAAAATTATCTCTTAAAAGTTCCTCCTCTGCCTGAGAGTGTTAGAAAATCTCTTTTATATTTAAAAGAAGGAGAGTTAAAAAAGGCGGCTATGGAAGCTGATAAGGATTTGATTTTAAAAAAGCAGATATATTCATTTGTTAATTCTGCTTATTTTTCCCTTTCTAAAAGGGTTGATGATACTATTCAGCTTTTTTCCCTAATAGGTGTAGAGAGGGTAAAGGCTTTGATTTATTCTTATTTAGTTACTCTTTTAATTCCTGAAAAATGGGGAATTTTTAATATAGATTTTAAATCTTTTCAAGCTACTTTTATGATGGAGTTTGAAAAATTTATGAAATTTGAATTTAATGAAAAAATTTATAAAAAATATGCAGAAATCGGGGCAATAGTTCCTGTGGCTGTTTGTGTTTGCGATATGCTTTTTGCTTCTAAAAAGGAAAAGGTAGATATTGTTTTAAATGCCACTTCTATGGAATACGGGATTCTTCTAAAGAGATTAACAGGTATCTCTTTGTTTGAATTGGCTGCAGAAATTGCTAAAATATGGGAAATGGAAGATGAAAAGATTAAAATTTTAAAAAAAAGTGAATGCAATGAATGTAAAGATGAAATATCAGCACTTATACATTTTTTGTTTTTTTATATAACAAGTAAGCCTCAGTTTTTAGATATTAATTCATTAATAGAATTTAAGCCTGAGTGTTTAAATCTAATACCAAAAACTTACGAAAGGATTATAAATGATAGCTAAAGAATTGCAAAAGAGCTTGGGGTATGAGTTTAAAGATGAAAAACTCTTAACCGAGGCTCTAACCCACAGAAGTTACACAAAAGATTTTAACAATGAAAGGCTTGAATATTTAGGCGATGCCGTACTTGATTTGATTGTAGGGGAGTATTTGTATCATCTTTTTCCAAATGCAGAAGAGGGGACACTTTCAAAATTAAGAGCTGCCCTTGTGAATGAAGATGCTTTTACAAAGCTTGCAAAAAGGTTAAATCTTGGAAAATACCTTTTCCTTTCACCTGCTGAAGAAAACAACAAAGGAAGGGAAAAGCCTTCTATTTTATCGAGTGCTTTTGAGGCATTAATCGGGGCTATGTATCTTGAGGCGGGGTTTGATAAGGCAAAAGAGACAGCTCTTAGACTCTTAAAAGAGGAGTTTCCAAAAATTACGCCTGAAGAGCTTCTTAAAGATTATAAAACAACCCTTCAGGAAATTACACAGGCTCATTTTGGGGTTGTACCTGAATATAGGCTTATAAATGCTACGGGACCTGACCATAAAAAAGAGTTTGAAATAGGGGTTTTTATTAATGACAAAGAGTATGCAAGGGCAAAAGGAAGAAGCAAAAAAGCAGCTCAGCAAGAAGGTGCAAGGGTTACTATTGAAAAATTAAAAAAAGAACTTAATTTAGGATAGAAGATGTTTAACAGTTTTGGAGAAATTTTTAGATTTACCACTTTTGGAGAGTCACACGGAAAAGCAATAGGTGTTGTAATTGACGGGGTACCGGCTGGGGTTGAATTTGATGAGGAGTTTTTAAAAAGCGAGCTTGCAAGAAGAAAACCGGGCAAAAACCGATTTGCAACTCAAAGAAAAGAAGATGATTTGCCGGAAGTTTTAAGCGGGGTTTTTGAAGGAAAAACAACAGGGACTCCGATATCGATTGTTATTTTTAACAAAGACCAACGCTCACGAGATTATTCAAACATTAAAGACATTTTCCGCCCGGGTCATGCCGATTTTACCTATTTTCATAAATACGGCATAAGAGATTATAGAGGTGGGGGCAGAAGCTCTGCAAGAGAGACTGCCGCAAGGGTGGCAGCAGGAGCAGTTGCTAAAATGATTTTAAGAGAGCTTAATATTAAAATTGAGGCCGGGGTTATTGAAATTGGAGGAGTTAGGGCAAAAAACACAGATTTTGAATACGCTAAAATTTCACCTCTTTTTGCTCTTGATAGTGAAGCTGAAAAAGAGTGGATTGATTTAATAGATAAAGCCCGTGAAGAGCACAACTCTTTAGGAGGGGTGGTAAAACTCAGGATAAAAAATCTGCCAGTTGGACTTGGAGAGCCTGTTTATTATAAACTTGACAATATTTTAGCAAGTGCTATGGTTAGTATTAACGCGGTTAAGGGAGTTTATATAGGTAATGTGGATTCCCATAAACTAAATGGGGTTGAAAATAACGATGAAATAAGAAAAGAGGGTTTTTTAAGCAATAATGCCGGAGGAGTGCTTGGTGGAATAAGCAATGGGGAGGATGTTGAGATTGAAATTTACTTTAAACCGACTCCTTCTATTTTTAAACCTCAAAAATCCGTGGATATATACGGAAACGAGGTTGAAGTAAATCTAAAAGGTCGTCATGACCCGATTGTAGCGATTAGGGGAAGTGTTGTGACAGAAGCTATGGCTGCTTGTGTGGTTGTTGATATGCTGCTTTTGAATATGACAAGAAAAATGGAATATATAAAAAAAATTTATCAATAATTTTTGGTAAGTTCCCGGGCTTTTTTCCAAAAAAGTTTTAGCGCTTTTTTTTCTCTCCATCCGAGTCTATAATAAATTATTTTATCAAGATATTCTCTTGCTTCTTTTGGAGTAATTCCTATTCTTTGGGCATATTTTTTTAAAGTCGAATAAGGGATTTTTTGTTTGT
>JAMOSM010000141.1 GCA_027063075.1 Nautiliaceae bacterium
GGAAGAAGGGGAGGATAAAAGAAGTTAATAAATATATTGATAAAAAAGCTTATATTTTCCCGTTTGAGCGTGAAATATGGAAAGATGGGATATATGTTGGAAATCCTCTTTTAGATGAGATTAAAACTTTTAGAGATGATAAAGAAAAGGGAAATGTAGCGTTTTTACCGGGTAGTAGGAGAAGTGAGATTAAATCTTTAATGCCTACTTTTAAAAAGCTTGCAAAAAAAATTGATAAAAAGCCTCTTCTTGCAATCCCACCTATTTATAAAGATAAAATAGATGAAATTTATGGGAGTGTAAAAGAGTTTGAATTAATTTTTGATGCAAAGGATGCTTTGTTAAAGAGCGATTTTGCCTATATCTGTTCAGGCACTGCTACTCTTGAAGCTGCAATTATCGGGACCCCTTTTGTTTTGATGTACAAGGCAAGGTGGATTGAGTATTTAATTGCAAAGAGTTTAGTTAAGCTTAATTATGTTGGGCTTGCTAATATTATTTTTGAAAGAGAAGGGCTTGGGGAATTTCATAAGGAGTATTTGCAAAGGTTTGATACTGATAGGCTTTTAAAAGATTATAAAGAATCAGATTTAAAAGAATTTCAGGGAAAATCAAAAAAGCTAAGAGATATTCTCAAACACGGAAGTGCCGAGAATGTAGCTAAACTTTTGGTATAATTAAATTAAAAAAGGATAAGAATGCATAAAGAACCTATGACAAAATACGGTTATGAAAAACTCTCAAAGGAATTGGAATATTTAAAAAACGTTGCTCGCCCAGAAGTTGCAAAAGAGATTGACGCGGCAAGAGAGCTTGGAGATTTAAAAGAAAATGCCGAATATCACGCGGCAAAAGAGAAACAGGCTCATATAGAAAGAAGAATTGCAGAACTTAGCGATATTTTATCTAGAGCCGTAGTGGTTGATCCAAAAGAACACGCCCACAATCGTGTGGCATTTGGAAGTACAGTTTATTTAATTGACCTTGATACTGACGAAGAGGTTAAATATACAATTGTAGGAGCTCCTGAAGCAAACCCTGAAAAAGGTTTAATTTCTTATCACTCGCCCCTTGCAAAAGCCCTGATTGGAAAAGAGGTTGGGGATGAGGTTGAAGTTAATCTTCCAGGTGGTACAAAAGTTTATGAAATAGATAAAATCTGTTATGAAGATATTTGCTTTACTTAAAATTTAGGGGTAGTAAATGGTTTTAAAGATTAAAAAATTAAATAAAAACGCCCTTATTCCGGCGTATCAGACAAAAGAGGCTGCCGGGTTTGATTTGCATTCAATTGAAGATGTAATTATTAATCCGGGAGAGAGAAAATTAATCTCAACAGGGCTTGCGTTTGAGATTGAAAAAGGGTATGAAGTGCAGATTCGTCCAAGAAGTGGGCTTGCGTATAAACACGGAATAACAGTTTTAAACTCCCCCGGGACAATTGACAGTGATTATAGGGGAGAGATAAAAGTGCTTTTAGTTAATTTTGGCAATGAAGAGTTTGAAATAAAAGTGGGAGAGAGAATAGCTCAGGCTGTTGTAGCTCCTGTTATTCAGGCTGAAATTATTGAGGTTGAAGAACTTAGTGATACCGAGCGCGGAAGCGGCGGATTTGGAAGTACAGGAAAATAGGAGATAACATGATAAAAACAGCAGTTGTTGGAGCAAGTGGATATACAGGGCTTGAACTTATAAAAATCCTTATAAATCATCCCCATTTTGAAATAAAAGCTCTTTTTGGAAGTGAGGGAGGAGATAGGATTGAGGAGATTTATCCTGCCTTAAAAGGTGTGTTTGAAGCTGAAATTCAAAAAACAGATATAGAAAAACTTAAGAAGTTTGATTTAGTCTTTCTTGCAGTTCCTCACAAAACTGCTATGAGCCTGGTAAAAGAGCTTTATGGATATACGAAAATAGTTGATTTTTCTGCTGATTACAGATTAAACCAAAAAAATTACGAAGCTTATTACTGCCCTCACACAGACCCAAAAAACCTTGAAAATTCAGCTTACGGACTTCCTGAGATTTTTAGGGAATATATTAAAAATTCAACTCTTATAGCAAATCCGGGATGCTATCCCACAGCTACCATTTTAGCTTTGTATCCTTTTATTGAGTATATTGAAGATGGAGTTTTTGTAGATGCAAAAAGCGGAGTCAGCGGGGCTGGGAAGAAACTTAGCAGCACAACCCACTTTGTAAAGGATAATGAAAATTTTTTTGCCTACAATCCAATAAAGCATCGCCACAGTATTGAAATAAAAGAAAAAACCGGGTTAAACGTGACTTTTGTTCCTCAGCTTCTTCCGATTACAAGGGGAATGCAGGTTAGTGTTTATGCAAAACTTAAAAAAGATATTGACCCTGTTGAAGTCTTAAAAGAGACATATAAGAGCGAAAAGTTTGTAAGAGTGTTTGATAAACCAGTTGAAATTAAAAATGTTTCCGGAACTCATTTTTGTGATATTTTTACGGCAAAAAACGGGAATATGCTTTTTATAAACAGTGTAATTGACAATCTTTTAAGAGGGGCGTCCTCTCAGGCGGTTGCGAATGCCAATTTGATGTTTGGTTTTGATGAAGGACTTGCACTTCCAAGAGTTGCATATGTCCCTTAAAATTAAAGAAGTTGAAGTAAAAAACGGAGCTGTTTTTATTGCCGATGTCCATTATAAAAAAGACAATAAAGTTTTTTTGAATTTTTTAAACGAACTTTACAAAAACCCTCCTTCTCAGCTTTTTTTATTAGGGGATATTTTTCATCTTTTGCTTCCTTTTAAGTTTTTGATTAATTACAATAAAGAAGCAATTGAGCTGATAAACAAGCTCTCAAAAAAGACCGAAATTTATTATACCCCCGGAAATCACGATTTTAATCTTGATTCAATTTTCGAAAATATCGTTGTTGCAGATGTCTTTGTAGATAAAAAAAGAGGTTTTTTCTTAACCCATGGGGATTTAACAGATAAGGATTTATTTTATAAGCTCTATTCAAAACTTGTAAGAAACTATTTAGGAAATAGATTTTTAAATATTTTAACTTTAAATTTTGTAAATAACTGGCTTTTCAAAAAAATTCTTCAAAAAAAAATTAAATGTTTAAAAATTAAAAATTTCAAAGAAAAAGTTTTTTTAAAAACTGCCGATATGAATTATAAGGTTATAATAGAAGGACATTATCATCAAAACAAAAAATTTGCGTTTAAAAATAAAATTTATGTCAATTTAGGAGCTTTTGTGTGTGATAGGAGCTACTTTGTTTTAGAAAACAATGATATAAAGGAAAAAATATATGGCAATTGACGATAAAACATTAAAAGTGGGGTCAAATGAGCTTGAGCTTGTGGATTTCAGACTTTATAAGAAAGAGCCTGATGGTAGAATTTATGAGGGGATTTACGGAATAAATGTGGCTAAGGTAAGAGAGATTATAAAAATGCCGGAACTTACCGAGCTTCCGGGAGCTGAGGACTTTGTTGAGGGTATTTTTGATTTAAGAGGTGTTGTGGTGCCGGTTGTAGATTTAGCAAAATGGATGGGGATAAAAGTACCAAATGAAAATGAAGCCCCTATAAAAAAAAGAGTAATTATTACAGAGTTTAATAATATTTTAATAGGCTTTATAGTACATGACGCGAGAAGAATAAGAAGAATTTCTTGGAGCGATATTGAACCTGCCACTTTTAACACTTCAAGCGGGAAACTTGATAGGAGTAAAATTACAGGAATTACAAGAATTGAAAATGGTGAAATTCTTTTAATTTTAGACCTTGAGAGTATTGTTGAGGAGATGGGATTTTTTGAGAGTAATCTTGAAATAGATGAGGAAAATTTAGAAAAATTCAGCGGAATTGTTTTACTGATTGATGACAGTGCCACTGCACGGAGAATAGAAAAAGAGGCACTTGAGAAAATGGGCTTTGAAGTGATTGAGGCAACAAACGGGGAAGAGGGGCTTCAAAAACTTGAAGAACTTTATGCGCTTTACAAAGAAAAATTAAAAGAAAAATTAAAACTTATTTTAAGTGATGTAGAAATGCCAAAAATGGACGGGTATCATATGGCTGCGAGAATTCACGAGGATGAGAGGTTTAAAGATATTCCTTTGATTTTTTCGTCTTCAATTTCAGATGCTTTTAGTGACATCAGAGGAAAAGAGGTTGGTGCCGAGGGGTATTTAGTAAAGTTTAATCCTGATAAGTTTTATAAAAAAATAACAGAGGTTTTAAAAGGGATAAATAAGCAAGAAAGGTAGGCTATGGATGATTTAATGGAGTTGTTAGATGATTTTTTAGTAGAAGCGTTTGAGATGATTGAGGAGATGGACCAGGATTTAATTGAGCTTGAAAATAATCCTGATGATTTAGAACTTTTAAATAAAATTTTTAGGGTTGCCCATACAATAAAGGGGAGTGGAAGTTTTTTAAATTTTGATAAATTGACTCATTTAACTCATCATATGGAAGCGGTGCTTGATAAAGCAAGAAGAGGGGAACTTAAAATAACTCCTGAGATTATGGATGTGATTTTAGAATCTGTTGATGCTATGAAAGCCATACTTGAATATATAAGAGACCATCAAAACGACTCATCTCCTGATATTGACATTGAACCTATTGTTAAAAAGCTTGATGCTATTGTAAGTGGTGAATTTGAAGGAGAGACAAAAGAGAAAAAAGAACCTAAGGTAAATTTAGAAGAAATAACTCTTGAGAATGTAGATGAGCTTGACCTCTCAGACCTTCCGCCTGAAGAGCTTGATGCTATTTTAGAAAAATTAGTAGAAGAAGTTAATAAAGATGAAGAGAGTGAAGAAGCAGAAGAAAAAAAACAAGAAACATCACAAGAAGCTAAAAAAAAACCAAAAGAACCTCAAGAGGAGACGAAAGATAAAAAAGAGGTAGCCCCTTCTAAATCAACCAAGCCTGTATTAAAAGAAGACCAAAAAAAGATTACTCAAAAAGAGATAAAAAAACATATTGCCTCTGTAAAAGAACAGACTATCAGGGTTGATGTAAAAAGACTTGACCAACTGATGAACTTAATCGGAGAGCTTGTTTTAGCTAAAAACAGACTTATAAAAATTTATAACGATGTTGAAGAGAGATATGAGGGAGAGAAGTTTTTAGAAGAGCTAAATCAGGTTGTATCCTCAATCTCTATTGTTACAACTGATTTGCAAATTGCTGTTATGAAAACAAGAATGCTTCCTATTGGAAAAGTATTTAATAAATTTCCACGTCTTGTGAGAGACCTTGCCCGTGAGCTTGGAAAGAAAGTTAAACTTATAATCGAAGGGGAAGATACAGAGCTTGATAAATCTATTATCGAAGAAATAGGAGACCCACTTGTACATATGATTAGAAATGCAGTAGACCACGGAATTGAACCTCCTGAGGAGAGAGTTAAAAAAGGAAAACCAGAAGAGGGGACTATCTGGCTTAGGGCGTATAATGAAGGGAATATGATTGTAATTGAAATTAAAGATGACGGACGCGGAATGGACCCTGAAGCCCTTAAGAAAAAAGCTATAGAAAAGGGGATAATAACTCCTCAGGAAGCTGAAAATATGAGTGATAAAGAGGCTTTTATGCTTATTTTCCGTCCCGGATTTTCAACGGCTGAGAAAGTTACAAATGTATCAGGGCGCGGAGTTGGAATGGATGTTGTAAAAACAAACATTGAGAAACTAAACGGGATTATAGAAGTTGATAGTGTTCTTGGGAAAGGAAGTACTTTTAAACTCAAAATTCCTTTAACTCTTGCAATTATCCAGGCACTTCTTGTTGCAAGTCAGGAAGACTTGTTTGCAATTCCTTTATCAAACGTGATTGAAACTGTTAGAATTGTAGAAGAAGATATTTATACAATTGAAGGGAAAAGTGTTCTTAAACTAAGGGATGAAGTGCTTCCTCTTGTAAATATGGCGGATATTTTTGAAATTGAAAAAATACTTGAGCCTGATAAATATCTTTATGTAGTCATTTTAGGGCTTGGAGCTACAAAAATAGGACTTATTGTTGATAGGTTTATAGGTCAAGAAGAGATTGTTATTAAATCTCTTGGAGAATTTTTAAAAGGACTTCCGGGT
>JAMOSM010000142.1 GCA_027063075.1 Nautiliaceae bacterium
TACAAATGAAGATACTCTTCTTTGGCTAAGAGCCTTTAAAAAGGGGATTAAATTTGCAAATATTGATAAAGTCTTAGTAATTGTTAGAGCAAAGAGTGATTATTTAAAAAGAAGAAGTGGAATAAAAAAAGCATTTAGTGATTTTAAAGATAGAATAAAAGTAGCAAAAGAGCTTAATTTTGGTTTTAGTAGTTATTTATATGCGATTTTGGTTTTTTTAGTTAATATTTCACCAGTATTTATTAAAAAATTAATTTATAAACTTAGATAAAGGCTGAAAATGAAAGAAAATAAACTGACTTTAATTTATATTGCGTTTGCTTATGTTTTTGTGTTTTTGTTTCATCTTTATTGGTTAAGTTTTGCAAGTAAGATACCAGAGTTTTACTGGCACGGGCAAGTTATGATAAATAATGTTGATGGATATTATTATGGAAGTGGGGCTCAGAAAATTTTATATGGAATACATGAGTATAATCCTCGTTTAGAGCATCTTTATTCTCCTGGAAATGGGCTTATGGCAATTACTGCGTTTTTGGCTAAATTTTTACATATTTCTTTAGATACACTAATGCTTTATCTTCCGGCTATTGTTTCGTCTTTGATTGTTGTTCCAATTATTCTTATTGGTAGGCTTTATAGGAATTTGCTTTGGGGCTTTTTAGCAGCTTTAATTGCAGGGATTGGATGGAGTTATTATAATAGAACTTTGGTTGGATATTATGATACTGATATGTTTTCTGTTTTGATGCCTGTTTTTATAATCTATTTTCTTTTAAGAAGTATTAAAACAAGAAATCTTTTAGATGTATTGGTTTCTGTTCTTTTAGGTATTTTTTATCATTGGGTATATGGCTCTGGTATGAGTATTTTATACTCTATTTTGATTCTTTATATAGGATATCTGTTTGTTTTTGTAAAAGATGAGTTTAGCAAAAAGGTAGCTATTTTAATATCTTTGTCTTTTCTTCCTATGCCACTTATCTTTCAGGCTATGGTGGCTGTTGTTTTGTATTTTGGACTTATAAAAGCAAAAATAAATGAGAAATATCTTTTTTATGCTGCAATAGCAAGTATTATTTTATTTTTAGGATTTAGCAATTTTGTATTGGCTATTTTAAAATCCGTTTTTTCTTATACAGAAGCCACAAGAACAGATGAAGGGCTTAAATTTTTAAATGTTGCAAAAACAGTGAGCGAAGCGAGCCATATTCCTTGGTATATTGTGTTTGACAGGATTATAGGAAGCAGTATCGGACTTATTATTTCTGTGATTGGTTATATATTACTTGTCAAAAAATATAATGAGTTTATAATTGCTCTTCCTCTTTGGGGCGTTGGATTTTTTGCATTTTTTGGAGGTCTTAGATTTACTGTTTATGCAGTGCCTATTGCTGCAATAAGTGCTGTTTATTTTTTTGTGTGGCTAAGTAGTAAGGCAAAAGAAAAAAGATTTAAAATTACTATTCCCATTCTTGGGGCTATTTTTTTAATTATTCCAAACATAACTCATATTGTAGGATGTTGTGAGAATATAAAATCTTTAGCCTCATTAAATAAAATTTATCCTTTAAGAAGTACTCCTTATGTGGTGCCTACTACTTTTAGAAAACCTGAGGTAGTGGTTTTAGATGAACTTAAAAACAAAACAAATCCAAAAGATTATGTCATTACGTGGTGGGATTATGGATATCCGATTTGGTATTATGCAAATGTAAATACTTTAATTGACGGTGGAAAACATCATCAAGACAACTTTATTGTTTCAAAAATACTTACTACTTCAAATTCTTATCTTGCTCATAATCTTGGACTTTTATCTATAAAAAAATATGTTGAAACCAATAAAACAGTTGCACCTCAGCTTTTTATTAAAAACGGTAAAGCTATTAATGTAAATATGTTTTTGGCTGAGGTTGGAAATAAAAACTTTAAAGTCCCAAAACTTGATAGAAATGTTTATTTAATGCTTCCATATAGGATGTTTAATATTTTTCCAACAGTTGCTATGTTTAGCAACAGAAATATAAACACTGGAGAAATTTATGATTCTCACTTTTTTTATAAAGCTAAATTTGTAAAACAGGGTAAATATCTTTTAGTTGGAAGATTGCCTGTAGATTTAGAAAAAATGATGATTTTATTAAAAGAACCTGTCCCTATAAAAGAGGTAATTTTGGTTGCTTATGATAAAAGCGGCAGATTAATTGTAAAAAGACAAAAAATAAGGGATAGAGGAATTAATTTAGTTATTTTACAAAGTTACGGGGAAGCTGTTTTAATGGATGATTATTATTTAAATTCTACTTTTGTACAGATGTTTTTGTTTGAAAAATATAATCCTAAACTTTTTGAGCCTGTTATTTTAAATCCTTGGATAAAAATTTATAAATATAAACAATGAGTAAAGTTGATAAGATAATAAAAAGAGTTTTTGATTTTAGCTTAGCATTAATTGGACTTTTAATAACTTGGCCGATTATTTTGACTGCATGGATTATTGCAAGTTTTGAGACAAAATCTAACGGCTTTTTTTTGCAAAAGAGGGTAGGGCAAGACGGAAAATTATTTACGATTATTAAAATTAAAACAATGCATAATAATAAAGGCTCTACCGTTACGACGGCAAACGATAATAGAATTACAAAGTCCGGAAGGTTTTTTAGAAAATATAAGATAGATGAACTTCCTCAGTTGATAAATGTTTTAAAAGGCGATATGTCTTTTGTGGGACCCCGTCCTGATGTTCCCGGGTATGCGGATAAATTAAAAGGGGAAGATAGGATAATTTTATCAGTTAAACCCGGTATTACCGGTCCTGCTACGATAAAATACAAGAATGAAGAAGAAATTTTAGCTAAGGTTAAAGACCCGATAAAGTATAATAATAAAGTAATCTGGCCAGATAAAGTGAAAATAAATAAAGAATATATAAAAAATTGGTCTTTAAAAAAAGATATAGAATATATTATTAAAACTATAAAGGGATAAGATGATTTATCTCTCTCCTCCTCATATGAGTGGTCGTGAGATTGAGTATGTAAAAGAAGCGTTTGAGAGTAATTATATTGCACCTGTTGGGAAATTTATTGACAGATTTGAAGAGATGGTTAAGAGTTATGTAAAATCAAATAATGCATTAGCTCTTTGTAATGCTACAAGCGGACTCCATTTAGCCCTTAGGGTTTTAGGAGTTAGCAATTCAAAGGTAATTGTGCCTACTTTTACTTTTATAGGCTCTGTTAATCCGATTTTGTATGAGAGAAATGAGCCTATTTTTATAGACAGTGATAAGTTTTGGCATATGGATTTAAATTTGCTTGAAGAGGCTTTAAAAAAAGAGAAACCAAAAGCAATAATAGCCGTTCATATTTATGGACAGGTGGCTGATATCGAAAATATCAAGTTTTTGGCTGATAAATATAAAGTTATCTTAATTGAAGACGCAGCAGAAGCTCTTGGTGCAAGGTATAAGGATAAGTTTGCCGGGACTTTTGGTGAGATTGGGGTTTATAGTTTTAATGGAAATAAACTTCTTACAACCTCATCTGGTGGAGTTATGATAAGTGATAATAAAAATCTTATAAAAAAAGCCCGTTATCTCTCAACTCAGGCAAAAGAAAAAGGCTTTATTGAGTATGTACATAAAGAAGTCGGATTTAATTACAGGATGAGTAATATTTTAGCGGCTATTGGAGTTGGACAGATGGAAGTTGTTGATGAGAGGATTAAAAGAAAAAGAGAGATTTTTGAGATTTATAAGAGTGAGCTTAGCAATATAGCCGATTTTATGCCAGAACTTCCAAACAGTTTTGGTACAAGATGGCTTACAACCCTTACTTTTAAAGAGTTAGACCCTTTTGAAGTTATAAAAAAGCTAAGAGATAATGAGATAGAAAGCCGTCCTCTTTGGAAGCCGATGCATACTCAACCCCTTTTTAAAAATGCAAAAGCTTATCTAAATGGCAAAAGCGAAGAGCTGTTTAAAAAAGGGATTTGTTTTCCAAGCGGAACAAATATGAGTGATGAAGATTTAAGGAAAGTTTGTGATGTTATCAAATATGTTTAAGCCTACAAAAGCAAAAAGGGCTTTGTTTTTTATTATAGGAGATATAGTTATTTCTTTTTTTACTCTTTATTTTGCATACCTTCTTAGATTTAATTTTGTTATTCCAAAGGAGTATGTAGAGAGTTTTTTCAGGGTTGCTCCTTTTATTATAAGTTTTAAAATTTTTTATTATTTTGTTTTTAAACTCTATTTTGTAAGCTGGAGGTTTTTTTCTTTAGTTGAGTTAAAAAGGCTTTTTATTGCCACAACTCTTGCTTATATTAGTTTTTTTGTTTTATTTTATTTTTTTAAAAGCTTTTTTATTCCTATTCCGCGAAGTGCTATTATTATAGATTATTTTCTTTCAATACTTTTTATAGGTCTTTTTAGACTTTTAAAAAGGCTTATAATTAAAAATTCTTTTGGAGAAAAAGAGGCTGTAATTATTGGGGCAAATGAAAAAGCTTTAAATGTATTAAAAGAACGTTCTATAAATATAACAGGGGTTTATGATGATACTAATTTAGTAGGGACTTATATTTATGGAATGAAAATATTGCCTTTATCGCAGATTGAAGCTAAAAGAGCAATTATTACAAAAGAGTTAAATCAGGATGAACTAAATAAATTAGTGGATTTTTTAAAGTTAAAAGGTGTTGAAGAGATAAAGGTTTATAATCCTTTTAAAGAAGAGATTAAAGATATATCAATTGAAGATTTGCTTGCAAGAAAACCTAAAGATTTAGACCAGGAAGCTATAAAAAAGTTTGTAAAAGATAAAAAAATATTAATTACAGGGGCAGGCGGCAGTATAGGAAGTGAAATATGCAGGCTTTGTGAAAAGTACGGAGCAAAAGAGCTTATATTAGTTGATAATAGCGAATTTAATCTTTATTCCATAGATGAAGAGCTCAATATTTCAAAAAAACCTTATTTAATAGATGTTAGCAAATTTGAAGATATAAAAATAGTAATGGAAAAAGAAAAGCCTCAGATTGTAATTCACGCGGCTGCTTATAAGCATGTGCCTTTATGTGAGATTAATCCAAGAAGTGCTGTTATTAATAATGTAATAGGTACAAAAAATGTAATAGATCTTTCAGTTAAAAACGGGGTTGAAAATTTTATTTTAATTTCAACGGATAAAGCTGTAAGACCTACAAACATAATGGGGGCTACTAAAAGAGTATGTGAGTTGTATGTTCAGAATGTTGAGAGTAAAAATACAAAAATAGCGGCAGTCAGGTTTGGCAATGTGCTTGGCAGCAGTGGGAGTGTTGTTCCGAAATTTAAAAAACTCATTAAAGAAAACAAACCACTTCCTGTAACCCACCCTGAAATTACAAGATATTTTATGCTTATTCCAGAAGCGTGTAAGCTTGTTTTACAGGCAGGAAGTCTTGCTAAAAATAGGGAAATTTTTATTTTAGATATGGGGGAGCCGGTAAAGATTGTGGATTTGGCTAAAAAGATGTTAAAACTTTACGGAAAAAATGAAGACAATATTGTCTTTACAGGACTGAGACCAGGAGAAAAGCTTTATGAAGAACTTTTAATAGACGAAGCTGATAAAAAGACAAAGTATGAGTCTATTTTTGTAGGGAAAAGAGTTGAATTTGATTTAAAAAAGTTGAATTTTCTTATTAAAAAACTTTCTGAGGCTAAAGAGAAAAAGGAAATTGTAAAGATTTTGAAAGAGATTGTAAAAGAATATACTCCCTCTTCTCATTGACGTATCAATTTCTTTGTGATAAAATTTTTTTAAAAAGAGGGGATAATGAAAAAAAAGATTGCTCTTGTTTTGTTGATAGTACTGATTGTTGTAAGTGCTTTTGCTCTTTATAAATATATCGTATTTACTAAAAATTACGCTTCAAGCAACGCCGTTTTTGTAAAATCAGATTCACTGACTTTTCTTAGTTTTAAAATTCCTGGAAAAATAGAAAAAATTTATGTTAATGAAGGCGATGAAGTAAAAAAAGGCACTCTTTTAGCAAAACTCGATAC
>JAMOSM010000143.1 GCA_027063075.1 Nautiliaceae bacterium
ACCTTCAAGGTTAAATTGACCAAGTGATTTATTATCTTTAGCAAGTTCAGCTTCACCTTGTAATACGTGAATTGTAACTGCTGTTTGATTGTCTTCAGCCGTACTGAATATTTGTGATTTTTTCACTGGTATTGTTGTACCTTTTTCGATTATTTTTGTCATAACTCCACCAAGTGTTTCAATACCAAGGCTAAGTGGTGTAACGTCAAGTAACAATACGTCTTTTACGTCACCTTTTAATACTCCTGCTTGAATTGCTGCACCAAGTGCCACAACTTCGTCAGGATTTACAGATTTGTTTAATTTTTTACCGTTAAAATAATCGCTTACAAGTTGTTGAACTTTTGGAATTCTTGTTGAACCACCAACCATTACGATTTCATCGATATCTTCTTTATTTAATCCCGCATCTTTAAGTGCGTTATCAATATGAGTTAATGTTTCTTGTAATAAATCATCAATCATAGCCTCAAATTTAGCTCTTGTTAATTTTTTAACAAGGTGTTTTGGTCCGCTTGCATCAGCTGTAATAAATGGTAAGTTGATTTCAGTCTCTTCTTTAGTTGATAATTCTTTTTTAGCCTGCTCAGCTGCGTCTTTAAGTCTTTGAAGAGCCATTTTATCTTGACTTAAATCAATTCCAGTTTCAGCTTTAAACTCGTCAATTAACCATTGAACGATTCTATTGTCAAAGTCATCACCACCTAAGAATGCGTTACCGTCAGTTGCAAGTACTTGGAAAGTACCATCACCGATTTCTAAAACTGTTACGTCAAAAGTACCACCACCAAGGTCATATACAAGTACTTTTTCTTCACCTTTTTTATCAAGTCCGTATGCAAGTGCCGCAGCTGTTGGTTCGTTGATAATTCTTAAAACGTTTAGCCCTGCAATTTTTCCGGCTTCTTGAGTCGCTTTTCTTTGAGCGTCGTTAAAGTATGCCGGTACTGTAATAACAGCTTCAGTTACCTCTTCACCAAAAAATTCTTCTGCGTCATTTTTTAATTTTTGTAAAATTTTTGCACTGATTTCTTGAGGTGTATAAACTTTTCCGTCTACCTCAACAGCACAAGCACCGTTTTTATCTACAATTTTATATTGAACGTGTTTTTTAGCTTCTTGAGCTTTTGGCTCATTACACATCATACCCATAATTCTTTTTACAGAATAGATAGTTCTTTCAGGGTTTGTGATTGCCTGTCTTTTAGCAGGCTCACCTACTAAAACACCTTTATCAGTAAATGCCACTACACTAGGAGTAGTATTTTTACCTTCTTTATTTGGAATAATTTTTGCATCTTTTCCGTCATAATATGCCATTGCTGAGTTAGTTGTACCTAAGTCAATTCCTATTACTCTTCCCATATTTCCCTCCTTAAAATTATTTTTTATTTATTGTAACCATAGATGGTCTGATTAGTTTTCCTTTTAAAGTGTATCCTTTTTGATACACATCTACAATGTCACCCTCTTCATGCTCTTCCGAAGTGACATGTTGAACAGCCTGATGAACCTCAGGATTAAATTCCTCATGTTCAACCGGTTCAATACCGTGATTTTTAAATGTATCAAGCATCTTTTTAAGTGTAAGTTCCACACCTTCAAGAAGCTTATCAAACGCTTCTTCTTTGTTTTCAATATCCTTTGCGTGAGCTATTGCTAACTCTAGGCTATCTACAACTGGCAATAGGTCTTTTGCGAATTTTTCATAAGCATAATCGACCATTGCATCAGCTTCTTTTTTAAGAATTTTTTTATCATTTTCACATCTTGCATAAGCTCTTAAACATTCATCAAGCTTAGCTTTAAGCTCTTCATTTTGTTTTAAAAGAACTTCAATGTCAAGCTCTTGATTTTCTTTAGAAGTGTTTTTCTCTTTTTTTACTTTTTCTTCCTGGGGTTTGTTGTGTTTTTTTCCCATTTTCCCCTCCTTTAATAAAATAAACTTTTTAAAAGTAATTTTAAATCAACAATTAATTTTCAAAGACCTATTAAAATTGAGTTATAAAATATTGCTCAATTTTGTTTGACATTGAAATTATAACTACTTAAAAAGAAAAAGTCAAGAAAATTGAAGATTTTTTTTAAAAAACTTTAGTCATAATGACTAAAGTTAATTAACCTTTTCATAAAATTTAAGAATAGAGACAAAAAGGGTAGTAACTGCAGGACCTATAATAATCCCCCAAAGCCCAAAACTGCTAAGACCCGCTACAATTGAAAAGAATATAAGCAAAGAATTAATCTCCATATCGGTATCCAAAAACTTCTTAACATAAGCTATAATCAAAGGCTTTATAAAAGTATCGGCTATAATTGAAATTACTATAATAGAATATAAAGCAACCACTAAAGCACCCTCGGTGTTTCCGTTAGCATAAAGATATAAACTAACAGGTCCCCACATAATAATTCCGCCTATTACAGGAATTAAAGAAGCAAAAGCATACATAATACTAAAAAATAAAAAATCAAAACCATACATACTAACAATAAATCCAAAAAGTATCCCCTCAAGCAGTGCCGTTAATAAAGTAGAATAAAAAACAACACTCATCACTTCACTTGTAGAAAAAAAGAGCTTTTCAAGTTTATTATTATCTAAAGGTACAATTCTTTTTAGAAACATTAAAATCTCTTTTCCATAAAGAGTGGCAAAAAAGAAAAACACAACTATCAAAAAAGCATCTTTTATAAAAATAGCACTCTTTGCGGTAAGAGTTCCTACAATCGGCATAATAGACTGATAAATCTCTTTTATTTTTTCATCACTCAAAAAAGATTTTATCTCATCAGCAACACTCTTAGGCAAATAACTTAAAAGATTTTTTGCTTTTTCTAAAACATTCTTAATATCATCTATCTGAATATGGGATATAAATTTTCCGACTTCAACTACAAAATAAAGCAGAGGTCCAAAAATTAACAAAGCTAAAATAAGTGTAATTACAAAAGAGACAATATATCTGTTTTTAATATATTTAGAAACAATATAATCAATTTTTCCAAACGCAATAGTCATAAGAGAAGCTATTGCAATATCCATCAAATAAGGCTTATAAGTTAAATACATAAAATAAGCAACAACCAGTGTTAAAAAAGTCAAAAACTGCATTTTTCCCCTTAAAAAAGAACTTGCGGTGTCAAATGTAAGATTTCATATGTTTTGCGTGTGGCAATTCTGCCTTTTGGAGTTTTTTCTATATATCCGTTAGCAATTAAGAAAGGTTCTATCATCTCTTCAATAGTATTCTCATCTTCACTTAAAGCCGCCGCAATGGTAGAAAGACCTAGCGGTTTTTTTGCATCTGCTAAGAGTTTTAAAAATCTTATATCAAGTTCATCAAACCCATACTCATTTATACCAAGCTCATCAAGAGCGTATTTTGCAATGTTTTTATCGATTATTTTTTTATCTTCAACTTCAGCAAAATCCCTAACTCTTTTTAAAAGCCTAAGGGCAATTCTTGGAGTACCGCGAGAACGTTTTGCAATTTCAGCCGCCGCGTCGCTTTTTATGTCAAACCCAAGCTTTTTACTTGCAAGCTTTATAATTAAACTTAAATCTTCAACATTATAAAAATTAAGCCTAAAACTCATTCCAAACCTGTCTCTTAAAGGATTGCTAAGCATTCCCGCTCTTGTTGTAGCACCAATTAAGGTAAAATTTGCAACATCTATTTTTATAGTCTGAGCAGCAGGACCGGAACCTATTACAATATCAAGCCTAAAATCTTCCATTGCTGAATATAAAATTTCTTCTATACTAGCTTTTAAACGATGAATTTCGTCAATAAATAAAATATCCCCATCTTCAAGGTTTGTGAGAATCGCTGCTAAATCCCCCTGTTTTTCAAGCATAGGAGCGGATATTGTTTTTATATTTGCATTCATCTCATTTGCAATAATATTAGCTAAAGTTGTTTTACCAAGCCCGGGAGGACCGAAAAACAAAAGATGGTCAAGCGTTTCGTTTCTTTTTTTTGCAGCTTCAATAAAAACCTTTAGATTTTTCTTAATCTGCTCTTGCCCTATATACTCATCTAAATTTTGAGGTCTAAGAGACTTTTCATATCCTTCTTCAAAACTTACCTTTTCAATTTCAACTATCCTCATTTAATAAATCTCCTCTTCACCAGGAAATCTTCCACTTTTTATATCATCTACATACTTTCTAACAGCACTTCTTACTATCTCAGCCCCGTTTAAATAGCGTCTAACAAATTTTGGTTTAAACTCATCAAAAAATCCAAGCATATCAGACCAAACAAGCACCTGACCTTTTGTATAACGTCCAGCCCCTATTCCTATTGTAGGAATTGAAACACTTTCAGTAATCTCTTTTGCCACTTCTTCTTTTACTCCCTCAATTACTAGCATAACAGCCCCGGCTTCCTCCACAGCCTTTGCATCTTTTAAAAGCTTTTCTCTTGATATTTCATCTTTTCCTTTTACCTTATATCCACCCTCACTACGAGAGAATTGAGGCATAAGACCTATATGCCCTACTACTGCAATTGCATTATCTGTTAGTAATTTTATCGTCTCCGCCTTTTCTGCCCCACCTTCAAGCTTAACGGCATCCGCTTTTGTCTCTTTATAAATTCTAATTGCATTTTCAAGGGCTTTTTGTGGCGTTGAGTAACTGCCAAAAGGCATATCACATACTATATAAGCACTTTTTGCCCCGTTACAAACTGCACGGGTGTGGTAAATCATCTGCTCTATTGTAGCGCTTAGGGTGTCACTCTCACCTAAAAAACTCATATTTAAACTATCTCCAACCAAAATAATATCCACAATATCATCAAAAATTTTAGCAAACAACGCATCATAGGCTGTAATCATTGTAATTTTTTCTTTTTTATATAAATAGCTTAATGTTTTTTTCATTCGCTCCCTTTGTTATAATTTCACTATTATTATTATACTACAAAAGGCTGATTATGAAAAAACTTATAGCATATATTACAACCGGCTATCCAAACAAAGAATTTACAATAGATTTAATTAATGAAATAAAAGAATTTGTTGATGGAATTGAACTTGGTATACCTTTTTCTGACCCGGTCGCTGATGGTCCTGTAATTCAGGAAGTAAATAAAAGAGCACTTCAAAACGGATATAAGATAAAAGATACCTTTGAAGTCAGTAAAAAAATTGCAAAAAATATTGATACTTACTGGATGGGATATTTTAACAATTTCTACCATAAAGGTTATGATTTTATGATGCAAAAAGCAAAAGAGTATAACATAAAAGGATTTATCATTCCAGATTTACCTTATGAAGAAGCAATGGAATATGAAGATAAATTTCCTCTTATCTCTTTTGTAGCTCCAACTGATTCTAAAGAAAGAATTAAAAAAATTCTTAAAAATCCAAAAGAATTTATCTACCTTGTGGCATATGCTGGAATTACAGGGGCAGATAAAAAAGAGGATTTAAGTCAAATTATAAAATATATCAAAGAGATAACCCCAATTCCTCTTTACATAGGTTTTGGAGTAAATGAAAAAACAGCCCGTGAAAAAGCTAAAAATGTAGACGGTGTCATTGTAGGAAGCGCATTTGTTCAAGTTTTGCTTAAAGATATAAGCAATACAGAAAAAATAAAAAAAATAAAAGAGAAAGCAAAAATAATAAAAGAAGAGATTAATTCTTAAAACGTCTTTTTTTGTCTTGTTTTTTATATATAATTTTGAGAAAGGTTTTAATCCTTAAACTTTTCTTAAAAAAGACTTGACTTTTTAAGAAAAGTTTGATAATATTTCATCAGCAAATGTCACTCGCAAGTAGGCTTTAATGAAGCTCTCTTGGGGGTGATATGGCTTCGACAGGGGTAGAAAGCCCTAAGCTGCACGCGCGCCTGAGCAAGCGCTAAAACGGCTCGCTAAAAATAAACGCAGCAAATAACAAAACTTACAGCCCAGCAGTAGCAACAGCTGCTGCTTAATCGGTAGTTTCGGGCGCCTCCATCCACTGAGGTTCTCCGCCGCCTCGGATGGAGAGTAAAGTGCGGATAGGAAGTCCTGTTTGGATGGAGCAGGAT
>JAMOSM010000144.1 GCA_027063075.1 Nautiliaceae bacterium
ATTTTTTTATAAGTCTTATTTGAATCAAGATAATAAGCAAAGGCTACAAGAGCCTTAATAATAATCTGTTTGAGTCTCAAGAAAGTTTACTTTTTAATATTTTATTTACTATTTGAGGGTTTGCTTTTCCTCTGCTTGCTTTCATAACCTGTCCTACAAAAAACCCAAAAAGTTTTTCTTTTCCGGCTTTATATTCAGCTACTTTATCCTCATTTGCTTTAAGGACTTCATCTACTATTTTTTCAATTGCTCCCTCATCGCTTACCTGTTTTAGTCCGAGTTTTTCAATTGCAACGTCTACTTCAATATCTTCTTCCATTAATAAATCAAGGACTTTCTTACCTCCGGCACCGCTTATAACCGCCTCTTTTTCTCTTATTGCAATCAATGAAAGCTTTTCAGGAGATACAGGTGATTTTTCTATACTAAGCCCTGCTCTGTTTAGTCTTCCTAAAAGCTCAATCGCAAGCCATCTGTTTGCAGCCTGAGGTTCAACTCCAAGCTCAATCATTTTTTCAAAAAACTCAGCAAGTTCAGGTTCGCTTGTTAAAACTCCGGCATCATACTCTTTAAGTCCAAATTCTTTTATATAACGCTCTTTTTTCTCATCAGGAAGTTCAGGAATTTTAATTTCATAAAATTCATCCGGAACTTCAAGTGGCAATAAATCTGGATCTGGAAAATATCTATAATCGGCTGACTCTTCTTTTCCTCTCATAGACCTTGTCTCACCCGTTTTAGAATCAAAAAGCCTTGTCTCTTGAATTACCTCATCTTCATACTCATCATATTCATACGCTTCTATATGACGTTCTACTTCATAATCAATTGCCTGTTTTATAAATTTAAACGAATTTATATTTTTAATCTCAACTCTTGTCCCAAACTCTTTTTGTCCAAGGGGTCTAACAGATACGTTTGCATCAACCCTAAAGCTTCCTTCTTGCATATTAGCATCACTTATTCCAAGATATTTAACAATAGCGTGAAGTTTTTTAAGATATGCAATAGCTTCATCGCTGCTTCTCATATCAGGTTCACTTACAATCTCAAGAAGAGGTGTTCCGGCTCTGTTTAAATCAACTTTTGAATATTCGCCTTCGTGAATGTTTTTACCTGCATCTTCTTCAAGATGAGCTCTTGTAATTCCAATTCTTTTTTTACCATCTTTCGTCTCAATAAAAAGCTCACCATTTTCAACAATAGGAACTATAAACTGACTTATTTGATACCCTTTTGGAAGGTCAGGGTAAAAATAATTTTTTCTCTCAAACGTACTTCTTTTATTAATAGTGGCATTTACCGCTTTTCCAAACATAACGGCTTTTTTTACCGCCTCTTTGTTCATTACAGGTAAAGCTCCCGGAAGTCCAAGACACGTTGGACACGTGTTTGTGTTTGGCTCATCCCCAAAACTTGTAGGACAAGAACAAAAAATTTTTGTCTTTGTATTTAACTGCACATGTACTTCAAGCCCTATTACTACTTCATATTTCATTTATTCTCCTTTATTTTATTCTACAACAAATCTGTAACCCTCTTTATGAAGAGCCCTTTTTATAGATTCTTGATGCTCAAGCCCTCTTGTTTCAAGGGCAATTGAAACATTTGCATCTCCAATTGCTAAGTTTAAATCTGTCCTATCATATCCGATTGAAACAATATTAGCCCTCTCTTTTGCTAAAATCTCGGTAAGTTTCATAAGAGCACCCGGTTTATCAACCAGTGTAATTACCAGTTTCATCTTTCTGTGAGATTTAAGCAAACCTTTTTCAATAATAAGGTTAATCATTGTTACATCAATATTACCACCGCTTAAAACAACTCCTACTTTTTTTGGTGAGCCAAATTTTATTTTGTGATGCAAAAGTGCGGCAATTCCTACAGCCCCGGCACCCTCAACAACAAGTTTTTGTCTCTCCATCAAAAACAAAATCGCATTTGCAATTTCCTCATCATCAACTTCAACTATATCATCCACAACTTCTCTAATAATCTTAAACGTTACAGGAGATGTATCCCTAACAGCAATACCATCGGCAATTGTCTTTACAAAAGCACTGTCTTGAACACTTCCTGATAGAAAACTAAGTCTCATAGCAGGAGCCCCTGCAGCCGTAACCCCTATTACTTTTATATGAGGATTTATCTGTTTTGCGGCAGAGGCAATTCCGCTAATAAGCCCTCCTCCTCCAACAGGCACAATAATATAATCAAGTTCAGGCACCTTTTCAAGCATTTCAAGGGCAATTGTACCCTGTCCTGCCATAACCTCTTCATCTGCAAAAGGATGAATAAATTCAAGTCCTTTTTCTTTTGCAAGAGTCAGTGCATATTCGTAAGCTTCATCATAATTATTACCGGCAAGCACAACTTCCCCGCCGTACTCTTTAACTCCGCTAACTTTAGTAAGAGGTGTAGCTTCTGGCATTACAATAATTGAAGGTATATTAAAATAATTTGCACTAAAAGCAACCCCCTGGGCGTGATTTCCGGCACTTGCGGCAATTACACCCTTTTTTCTTCTATCTTCTGGCAAAGATGCAATTTTGTTAAAAGCACCTCTAAGTTTAAAAGCACCGGTTGTTTGAAGATTTTCTTTTTTTAAAAAAATTTCATTGCCTACTTTTTGCGAAAGTACCGGAGCATAAGCAAAAGGAGTTTTATAAACAACCTTTTTAATCCGTTCGTGAGCTTTTTTTATTTTTTCAAAAGGTATCATAAAAGACCCTCTTTTTCACATCTTATATGCTCTACCATAAGACATTTATCTTCCACATAAAAAACCCCGGCATTCTCAGCAATCTCTTTTGAAAGTGAATTTTTAACCCCTTCTTGCAAAAACACACATTTAATTCCGGGAAGTTTAACGGCTTTTTCAACAATAGGCGGAGTATCTTCTCCTTTTCTAAAAACATCTACAATATCCACTTCAAAATCAATTTCATCTAAACTTCTATAAACTTTTTCACCTAAAATTTTTTCTTCTCTTGGATAAACAGGTACTATTTTATACCCTTTTTCTTGCATATATCTTGCCACCTGGTTTGAAGCGCGGTGTTCTTTTGGAGATAATCCTACAACTACGATAACTTTTGAAGTTTTAAGAATATCACAAAGTTTTTTATCAGCATTTGATGCACTTGGTAATTCACAAGCCTCCATTTTTAGCCTTTTTTGTCAAAATTATATCAAAAATTCCCAAAAGCACTTGATTTTTGTAAATAAAAAAGAGTAAAATTTTTTGAAAGCCTAAAAAGGAGGAAAAATGAAAAAGTCTGATTTAGTATCGGTTGTAGCCGAAAAAACCGGTCTTAGCAAAAAGGATGTAGCAGCAGTAATCGATGCAAGCATCGAAACAATTGAAGAAGCTTTAAAAAACGGAGAAAAAGTAAGCTTTATCGGTTTTGGGAGTTTTGAAGTTGTAAAAAGAGCGGCAAGAAAAGCAAGAGTGCCAGGTACAGACAAAGAAGTTGAGATACCTGAATCTAAATCTGTAAAATTTAAAGTAGGAAAAAAACTAAAAGAAATTGTAAATTCTTGAAAAATTCAAAGGGATAGGGTATAATTTCTATCCCTGTTTGCCGGTGTGGCGGAACTGGTAGACGCGCCGGACTCAAAATCCGGTGGGTTTTGCCCATGTGGGTTCGAGTCCCACCACCGGTACCACTACTGTTTTAGCCCCTAATGTCTGCTATAAGTTGCAATTCTTACTAAAGGATATGCAATGGAAATTACTAACCACTCAGTAAAAAGATTTCTTCAAAGAGTAAAAGGTCAAAAAAACTTCTCAAAACAGGAATTTGAATTAGCAAAAGCATACTTAGCTAACCTCTTAAAAAATATAACACCTTCAAACCTGCAAGGATACTGTCCGCTTCCAGAAGAAAAAAATTTTGTAATAGCCTACAGTGAAAACACAGCAGTTACTATTTTACCAAAAGAGTATGTAAAAATAGAAAGACTCTATCTTGATAAGAAAATTTCAAAAAGAGAGTATAAAAAATATACTCGCTTAATCTCCTAAGAGATTTTGCTTATTTCGTTTATTCGGTTAATCAAAAATCTGTTGCGGTATTTTTCAATATTTGCAAATGCTTCAGTTGTTTTACCTTCTTTAATTAACATTTCAGCTTTTTGAAAATCCTCATTTAACTGTTTCATAAATTCTTTATAACTTTTAAGCTCTTTTAAAAACGTATACATTTCAGCTAGTTCTATTGCTTTTTCATACTCTTTTTGTGCTAAAAACTCTAAAAATTTAAGCCCTATTTCAGCTCTTTTTAAAATGTTATAACCTTTATCTTTAAAAGGTTCTATTTCAATTAAAACAGCTGCAACTTTTTTAGCTTTTTCAAACTCCTCTTGTTTAATCAATTCCTGTGCTTTTTTATAAAGATTTTGGGCATATTTTAAAACATTCATATACTCTTTTGTAAGCTTAAGCTCAGGATGGGTTTTTACTAAATCAAAAAACCCTTTAAAATCCCTTTTTGCAAGTTTTTCTCTTAAAAGCCTTATAATTTCAGCCTTTTTTAATAAAAATTCAATTAAAGGCAGTTTTTCAGGAACTGCCATAAAAGGTTCTAAAATCTCTTTTGCTTCACTTATTTTACCTTCATTTATAAGCCTTAAAGCCTTCTCAAACGCAAACTGCCATTTTTTCTCAAGAATTTCATAGTACTTTGTCTCTTTTAATAAAGGATAACTGTTTGCAAGCATATAAGCTAATGCATAATTTCCTGATTTTATTGCATGTTTAAATTTTACAATTTCACTAAAATGTTTTATTATCTCTTCTATTTTACTTCTTAACTGAGGAACAACCAACAGTTTATCAAGCAGTTTTATAGCCTCAGTCCTGTCTGTTTCAAAAAGCTGTTTTGCCCTTTTTATAATCAGTTCAACCATTCTCTCAAGTCTATTAAACCCAGCTGAGCGTCTTAAAAACGGATTTTTGTCAATAAGCTCATATGCGCTTTTAAAATCCTCTTTTAAGATATAATCAAGTAAAAGCCTCTCATCTTTAAATAAATCCACTTTAAAAATAACCCCATTTAAATCTGAAAAAAGCAAAAACTTTCCAAAAACAACAATTTTATCAGCTTTACCTACTTCTAAAAAATTATCATTTAAAATAACCTCTTTTTCTAAATCATAAACCATTATTTTATTTTGACCTAAAACCACCAAAAAATCTTCATCTATCCAAAAATCCCTAAACTCCTTATAAAAATCCACCCTGTCTTTTTTATCCTGTTTAAAAACGTTCCATTTTATAATATCACTTATTTTATCAGCGCTTATTAAATTATCTTTCTTTTCTATTTTTTTAACCTCTTTTATATGCAGATATCTCTCCTTTTTTATAAAACTGACACTGTTTATAAATAAAACGGCTTTATCATAACAACCTGCATAAACTTCATTCATATCACTGTCAATAGCCAAATCATTTATAAAGTCTCTGTGTTTTGCAAGGGTTGCAACTTTTGAGAGGATTTTAAGGTTATAAAGTTCTATTTTTCCGTTTGTTCCACCGCTTACCATATAATTTTTATCAATTCCTACACTCAAAACCTCATCTTCCCTTTTAAAATTTGCAAGATGCTTTTTGCTTTTTAAATCCCAAACGGAAATATAATTCTTCGCTCCTATTGCCAAAATATCATTATCTATTTTTACAGCCCTTTCACTTGGTCTGTTTGGAATAAACTTAAGTTTAAAACCTCTTTTTAAAAGAAGATTTTCATCAAATTCAATTACCCTATTTATTTCATCCACAACAAACAAAGCATTGTCTTCAACATAAAAAAGAGAAATCCTCTGTTTTAAATTCTTAAATTTTTCCATCACTTTTCCTTTAATACCGTAAAAATCAATATAATACCCAGTATCGTAGCAAATAAAAATCCCACTATTCCGAAAATAGAAACTCCTTTAAATAAAGGGGGAACTTCAGAAGAAAGCAGCAAAGAACTTCCCACAAGCAAAGAAGCTATAATTATCGAAGTGGAAAGCCTGTTAA
>JAMOSM010000145.1 GCA_027063075.1 Nautiliaceae bacterium
TGGCAGATTCATAATCTTCTCCTTCCCCTTTACATAAAAGAACGCTTCTTACTTCTTTTTTTGCTGCAATTCCAACGGGAAAACATTTTTTGTTTTTTCCTTTAATCGAAGAGATAAAAGCTGCGTCAATTTTTCCTTTTTCAAACCATTCGTTTATTTTAGAAGGGTAGGATTTTTTAATTTTTATATTCTTTTTTTTCAAAAATTGATAAAATGGCAAAAGGTTTAAGTAATTAATATGTCCTAACATATGAGCCTTTTTTTTGAAATTTTAGCATAAAGGAAAAAAATGGTAAGAGTAGAGTTTTTAGGACCTATAGGAAAAGAGCCTATGGAAATAGATGTGAAAACATTAAAAGAATTAAAAGAGATTTTAAATAAAGATGAAAATTTAAAAGAGTGGCTAAAAAATTCGGCTGTGGCTGTAAATGAGAAAATAGTTTCATCGCTTGATGTTAAATTAAAAGATGGAGACAGGGTAGCAATTCTGCCGCCTGTTTGTGGAGGTTGAGATGGTTGAGGTTTTTAAGGGAGGAATTCCGGTAATTGATACACTTCAGCGCTGGTATGAAGAGTTTAAACTTGAAGGATACGGTGCTATGATTCCTTTTATAGGAATTGTAAGACCTGATAATAAAATTGATGGTCTTAGTTTTGATTTGTATCTTCCGATGCTTAATGAGTGGTTTAAAAAATGGGAAAATTTACCTGATGCAAAAATTATGATGGCTCACAGCTTTGGAGATGTTATGGTTGGAGAGACCAGTTTTTTGTGTGCCGTTTTTACAAAACACAGGCGTGAGGGATTTAAATATCTTGAAGAATTTGTTGAAGATTTTAAAGCGAATGCTCCTATATGGAAGTATGATTTAATAAATGGAAAGAGAATTTTTGCAAAAGACAGGGCAAAAGAGTTAAAAAATGCTGGAATATTAAAGGAGGAGTAATGCATATAAGTTTTGATAAATCAATAAAAATTTTAAAAGAGAATTTACCAGCTCTTAAAGATAGTGAGAGGGTATTTTTAGATAGTGCGTTAAATAGGGTTTTAGCTGAGGATGTTGTTGCAAAATACGACAACCCTTATATGCCAACGGCTTCAATGGACGGGTATGCGATAAAATACGAAGACCAAGATAAAGAAATAAAAATAATTGGTAAAAATCCAGCAGGAAGTTTTGAATTTGATGAAATAAAAGAAAATGAAGCCGTTAAAACTTATACAGGTTCTTTTATGCCAAAAGGGGCTGATACGCTTGTGCCTATAGAAAATGTTGAAGTAAGCGGAGATATTTTAAAGGTTGTAAAAAAGGTTAAAAAAGGTTTTTCAGTAAGACCCGTAGGGGAAGATTTCAAAAAAGGTGAAGTTTTAATAAAAAAAGGCACTCTTTTAAAAGCCGGAGAAATCGGGGTTTTAGCTTCAATAGGAGTGCCGGTTGTTAGTGTTGTAAAAAAACCGGTTGTAAGTATTTTGGCAACGGGTGAGGAAGTTGTTGATTTAGACAGTGAATTTAAAATGGGGCAAATCAGAAGTTCGAATAATTATACCCTAACAGCTCTTGCAAGAGGGTTTGGATTTGAGGCATTAAATCTTGGAATAGCAGGAGATAAAAAAAAGGTTATAAAAAGAAAAATTTTGAATGCCCTTAAAACAAGTGATGTTGTGGTAACAACAGGAGGAGTTAGTGTAGGAGATTTTGATTTTGTAAAAGAGATTGTTGGGGAATTTGAAGTTTTGTTTCACGGAGTTAATATAAAACCTGGGCAGTGGGTAATGCTTGCACGCGCGGGGGATAAATATATCGTATCTCTTCCTGGGTTTCCTTACAGCTCTTTTGTAACGTTTTTATTATATGTGGTGCCTATTTTAGAATCTCTTGAAGGAAAAAAAGTGTTAAAAAAGATAAAAGCAAGACTCTCTCACCCGTTTGAGAAAAAATTTGCTAAATATCAATTTGTAGCTGTAAATATTGAATATAAAGACGGAGAGTTTTATGTTAATACTTTTGGAAAAAAACAAGGAAGCAGCGGAATTTTGACAAATCTTATAAATAATAAAGCCTTAATGTGTTTAAATGAAGGGCTTTATAGGCTTGAAGCCGGAGAGATGGTAGATGTTTTAGTTTATGAGAGGGTTATTTAAGGGGTTTTAATAGAGGCTTTAAATCTTAAATTTCCATATAAAGCTTCATCTTTTTCGTCTTCTGCCCCTGTATTAATCAGACCTAAATGGTATTCGTTTCTATCAAAAAACTGGCTTCCTCCTTTATCATGCAAGGGATTGTCTATCAGCGCCATAGGAGTGTATAAAAAAAGCCCGTTTTTATTGAGCTCTTTTTTTATTTTAACCATTTGATAATAAAAATTATAAATTTTTTTATTCCAACCTTCCGGGTTAAATTCGTTTTCTTCTATTTTTCCGTTTTTGTTTTTATCATTCCACGTTCCGCTAGCTATTGCCACATATGCAAGCATAACAGGTTTTTTGTATTTTTTAAATAAAAATTTAGAAAAGTTGTTTATTCTTAAATGAAGATTGTCAATTCCCGTGTCGTTTTCTGTAAGTTTTATAAGTTTATCCCCTTTTTTATAAAACTGACTTACCATTTCCTGAAAAGAGATATAATCTAACTTATCGACTAAATATTTATATACATTATCAGCAAGACTCCACTCATACTTATCGCCTAATGAGCAGTTTTCATATCCGCATTTTTTTAGTTTTTCTTCTACCCCTCTATCTCCCGTATCCATCATACAAAGGGTAATTTTTGTATTAGGGTTTTTTTCTTTTATAATATCAATAGCCGTTGAAAAAACCTCTGCCATTTTTTTGCCGTTTTTAGAATTGTTTATGTAAGGTTTATTAAATTCTGGTTCAATTATAACAATTTTTTCTCCTTTCAGTTCTGAAATGAAATCAGCAAAAATCTGTGTGTCTAAATAATATTTTTCTATTTCTTTTTCAGGAGGCGGGGATGTAACAAATCTATCTCCGAAATAATAGAAGATAAAAACAGGTATGTATCCATTATTCATAGCTTTTTGAATTGAATGTAAAGGATACCAGTTTTTAGGGCTGTTGTTTTCAAACCAGCTGTAATTAAACCAGGTAGTAAAATATTTTCTTTTTTTTACAAAATTTATCGTTTTAATAAATGAGGTTTTATTAAAATCCTCAATATTTTCATAATCGAAATTACTTAAATTTTCATCCATCAAAAAATTTAATCCTTCCATCCATTCAATACTCCCGTTTTTCATATAAAAAGGATATCCCATTCTAAGTGTAATTCCCATTGTTAGAGAAGGAACTTTTATATTAGGCGTGTTTGAAGAGGTTTTACTTGAGTGATTACAACCGGTTAAGAAGATAATTAATAAAATTATTATCTTTTTCATATTTTTTCTCTTTTTAATTTTTTTATTTATATAGATGCTTCTGGCAAAAATAGAGCCAAAGAGATGGTGGATGTTTTAGTTTATAACAGGCTTATTTAAATTCGTTTTCTATTTCTTCTTTTAGCTCTTCTTGGGCTTTTTTTGCTAAAAATTTTTGATACAGTGCTTCATTGTTATGAAGTGATGTTTTAATTTTGTTTTTAACCTCTTCTTTTGGAACTCCTATTAATACAAACATAGTTCCTTTAGGAGATACCCACATATCAAGCTGTTTTGAGTTTTGAATTGTCTGATATGCAACTTGTTTTGACACAGATTCTGTTGCTTTTTCAAATGTTTGATTGTCTCCGGCTCCTGTTGTGGCTTTAAACTGTTTAAACATATTTTTTATTTTTATAGAAATTCTTCTAGCAAGTGCGTCTCTTGCAGCCGCCATTGCCTCTTCTTTTTGAAACTGAAAATCCCCTGCTGAATTTTTTTGGGCAGAACCTACTGCTGTTATATACTCTTTTGTATCTTGAGGAGTGCATATCCAAGCGGGAGCTTGTGTATTGTCAATCTGGCATTTTTGATGTTGTGGCTGTTTTGAACATCCGCTAAAAAAGGTTAGTAAAACAAAGCCTGTTATTAATATTTTTTTCATTCTCTCTCCTTTTTACAAATTATATCAAAACTCGCTAAAATTCTATTAAAAAGGATGTTTATGAATATAAAAACACCAGCTTATGTAATTGAAGAAGAATTGCTTGAGAAGAATCTAAAAATCCTTGATAAAGTGCAAAAAGAGGCAAACGCAAAAATTCTTGTAGCTCTTAAAGGTTATGCTACCTGGGCTACTTTTGATTTGCTTGAAAAATATCTCTCAGGTGCTACTGCAAGCGGGCTTTGGGAAGCAAAGCTTGCTCAAATGAAGCCTTGGGAGGTGCATACATACTCTCCTGCCTTTAAATATGATGAGATTGATGAAGTAGCGGATATTTCACATACTGTTGTATTTAACAGTTTTAATCAGCTTGAGAGGTTTGAGACAAAAGTAAAAGATAAAGCGTTAATCGGACTTAGGGTAAATCCTGGGGTTTCATCGGCTCCCGTTGCACTTTATGACCCGTGTGCCCCATATTCAAGACTTGGAATTACAAAGGAAAATTTCAAAGCTAATAAACTAGAAAACGTCTCAGGTCTCCATTTTCACGCCCTTTGTGAGCAGCTTGATGATGCGTTAGAGAGGGTTTTAGAGGGATTTGAGAAAAATTTTGGTGAATACCTTAAAGATATGGAATGGGTAAATTTTGGCGGAGGTCACCATATAACTCGTCCGGGATATAATGTGGAAAATTTGATAAAAATTATAAAAGAGTTTAGGAATAGATATCCAAACATTAAAGACGTTTATCTTGAACCTGGTGAGGCTGTTGGATTAAATGCCGGATATTTAGTGGCTGAGGTTTTAGATATTGTTGATAACGGGATGAAAATAGCAATACTTGATACAAGTGCAGAAGCTCATATGCCAGATGTTCTTGCTATGCCGTATCGTCCGAATGTAAGGGGTGCTGGAAAACCAGGTGAAAAAACTTATACTTACAGGCTTGGTGGGGTAACTTGTCTTGCAGGTGATGTGATAGGGGATTATAGTTTTGATAAGGAACTTAAAATCGGAGATAAGATAATTTTTGAAGATATGGCGATTTATACAATGGTAAAAAATACCGCCTTTAACGGAATTAAACTTCCAAGTATTGTTATTAAAAGAAAAGACGGCTCGTTTTGGACAGCAAGGGAGTTTCATTTTGAAGATTTTAGAAACAGGTTAAGTTAGTTTGATATAATTTCGCCAAAAAAGGTTTTATTTTGAGTAAAAAACTGATAATTGTAGAATCGCCTGCAAAAGCTAGGACTATTAAAAATTTTTTAGGGAAAGAGTATGAAGTTGTGGCAAGTAAGGGACATATAAGGGACTTGCCAAAAACTTCTTTTGGTATAAAAATAGAAGATGATAAATTTATTCCTCAATACAGGGTTACAAAAGACCATCAGGCAATTGCAAAAGAACTTAAAGAAAAAGCAAAAAAAGCTGATACTATTTATATTGCGACTGATGAAGACAGGGAAGGTGAGGCGATTGGTTTTCATATTGCTCATATTTTAGGTAAAAATCCAGATGAGCTTCCAAGAATTGTATTTCACGAAATTACAAAAAGTGCAATTAAAAAAGCTCTTGAAAACCCAAGAAGACTTGATATTAACAGAGTAAACGCTCAGCAGGCAAGAAGACTTCTTGATAGGATTGTCGGATATAAACTCTCTCCCCTTCTTGCTAAAAAAATCCAAAAAGGGCTTAGTGCCGGAAGAGTTCAAAGTGCGGCGCTTAAGCTTGTTGTTGATAGAGAAAGGGAAATTAAAGAGTTTAAGCCAAAAGAGTATTGGACAATAGAGGGGATTTTTAAAAAGACCGAGGGCAGTTTGATTAAATATCACGGTAAAAAGCTTGATAAATTCGATATTTCAAATAAACAACAGGCGGAAGAAATTGTAAAAGAATTAAAGCCTCTTACATATGAAGTGAGTAAAATCGAAAAGAAAATCACCACTTCCA
>JAMOSM010000146.1 GCA_027063075.1 Nautiliaceae bacterium
TTTTCACCTGTTTGAGTATCTACGATTAAAAACCCTTTTGCCAAACCGATGTGGTTTGCTATTGTTTTTTGATTGTTTGTTGGAAATGCTATTCTCATTTTTCCCTCCTTAAAAGTTTTATTCTTCAATTTCAATAGATTTTCCGTGAAGCAGGGCATCTGCTATTTTTGCCCTTGCGTTTTTAAGAATGCGGCTAATTGTAGGGCGAGAAACTCCCATTTCCTTTGCCACATCCTCTTGATAAAGTCCTTCAAAGTCCATAAGCCTTATAGCTTCCATCTCGTCTTTTGTTAAAAAGACTCTTTCAAGAGAATGATTAGGCATTCCGCAAGGTTTAAAACAGTTATGATTAAATTTACCTCTTATTCTTCTTCTGATTCTTCTTGGCATTTAAACTCCTTTAACATATGTTCAATGAAATTATATATTTTTTATGAACATATGTCAAGATATTTAATGAACATTTCTTCATAATTTTTTCTTATATCAATTATAAATAAAACTTATTTTTGTTATACTTCTAAAAAATTAAGGAGGGGCAATGCAAAGAAGCCTTGAATTTTTTCCGGTTCAGCTGTTTGCTGTAATTATGGGACTTTCTGGTCTTACTATTGCATACGCAAAAGCGTATCATTTTTTAAATTTTCCTTATTGGCCTTATTTAGTGCTTTTATTTATAGATATAAGTGTGTTTTTTGTTATTTTTACAGCTTATATTTTAAAATGGATAAAATATCCTGAGGCTGTAAGTAAAGAGTTCTCACATCCTATAAAAAGTTCTTTTGGTGCGGCTATTTCAATTAGTTTCTTGCTTATTTCCATCGCAATAAGCGATTTTGCACCGCCTGTAGCGGTTACTTTCTGGTTTATTGGAGCGATTTTACATCTTTTCTTTACATATAAAGTAATCAAATTTTGGATAGAGCATGATAAACTTGAAGTTAAACATATAAATCCTGCCTGGTTTATTCCGATTGTAGGTAATGTGTTGGTTCCTGTAGTGGGAGTTGATATATGTGGTGAGGTTATAAATCATTTTTATTTTAGTATAGGTATTTTCTTTTGGATTGTTTTATTTACTATTGTAATGTATAGAATGATTTTTCATTTGCCTCTTGGCAAAAGACTCATACCTACATTTTTTATTCTTATAGCCCCGCCTGCTGTAGGGTTTATAAGCTATTTTAGAATTACTTTTGGTGTAATAGATTTTTTTAGTCTGTTTTTATATTTGATTGCACTCTTTATTCTGTTTTTGCTTTTTAGTATGGCAAAACAGTTTTTAAAACTGCAGTTTTTTATTTCATGGTGGGCATATACATTTCCGCTTGCTGCAATTACAATTGCCACTATTTTGATAGATAGTGTGTATCATCAATGGTTTATCAAACTTTTTGGGTTGTTGCTTTTATTTTTAACTACGGTTGTTGTAGGATTTGTAAGTTATAAAACATATGTTGCAATAAAAAATCAAAAAATCTGCGTACCTGAGGAGGAGTAAATGAAAAGAAGTTTAATTGGCGGAATAATTTTGGGATTTATAGCAGCTTTGTTTATAATTCCATTAATGTTTAAAATAGCAGCTGAAGATATGCTTTTTAAACAAGTAAAAAGCCCTTATGATTTTGAAAAAACAGTTAAAGTTTTGGTTAATAGAATAAATAATCAACCCGGTTGGCATGTTGTAACTGTAATTAACCAGGAAGAAGAGATATTGAAATACGGAGGTCCTGATGTAGGTCCTGTAAAGATTATTAAATTTTGTAATGCTAAATATGCAGGTGAAATGTTAAAAGACGACAGGACTAAGTTTATGGCGGTAAAAATGCCTTTGAGTATTGCTGTTTATGAGGATTCAAAAGGAAGGGTTTATATCTCTTTAATGAACGGATATCTTTTAACAAGAATGCTAAGTTTTACACCTGAATCTAGAATTATGGAAAAAGTTGTAAGGGATATCCAGTCAATTCTTGGATTTTTACATTTTAGATATACAATATTTTAAGGAGAATAGATGGCAAAAGTTTTAATATTAGGTGGAGGGTTTGCAGCCTTAGAGAGTGCAATCTGGCTGAAAAAATACGGTTTTGACGTAACGGTTGTAACGAATAGAGAATATATGTATATATATCCTATCTCTATTTGGATACCTACGGGTGAATACAAGTTTGAAGACTGCATAATTGACTGGGAAGAACTCAGCCGTGTTAATAAAGTTAAAAAAATTGACATTAAAAATAAAAAAGTAGAATGCGAAAATGAAAAATCAAGATGTGATTTTGATTATTTAATTATTGCAATAGGGTCAGATAAAGTAAAACACAAAGGAAGTGAGCATTTTCTCTCAATCTGCGGGGCTCCTGAAGAATCGTTAAAAATAAAAGAAAAACTTGACGAGCTTATAAAAAGAGGAAGTGGAAAATTGGCATTCGGATTTGGCGGAAATCCAAAAGATCCAAGCAATGTAAGGGGAGGACCTGCATTTGAGGTTATGTTTAATGTTCATCACAAATTGAAAAAACTTGGAATAAGGGATAAGTTTGAAATTACATTTTTTGCTCCTATGCCAAAGCCCGGGGCAAGAATGGGTGAGAAAGCCCTAAAAATAATGGATATATGGTTTGAAAAATTGAATATTAAACAGATTAAGGGTAAAAAGATTACCGAATTTGTAGAAGATGGGGTGATTTTTGAAGACGGAAGCAAGCTTGAGAGTGATTTGACTATGTTTATTCCAGCAGGCAATGGACCTGAACTTTTTAAAGATACCGGTCTTCCGTTAAATGAAGCAGGATTTATTAAAATCAACGAATACTGTGAGGTTATGCACAACTTTGATGAAACAAGTTCTGATAAATTCCCAATTTTCGCAATAGGTGACTCTGCAGCGATTGACGGACCTGATTGGAGGGCAAAACAGGGGCATTTAGCTGAGGTAATGGCAAGAGTTGCGGCATTTAACATTAAAATGATGGAAGAAGGAAAAGAGGTTAGAAAAGAGTATATTTCGCATATTAATATCTTGTGTCTGATGGACAGCGGTGATGGAGCCGCATTTGTCTATAGAGACAATAAAAGAGCTATTTTAATTCCTCTACCGATTATCGGGCATTGGATGAAAAAGGGTTGGGGATGGTATTTTAAAAACTCAAAACTTAATAAAATTCCAAGAATTCCCGGAATGTAATTAGGAGCTTAAAAGCTCCTTTAATTTATTGCTTGCAACTGTTGCTTTATCGTTTAAAAAGATATCTGTAATATTATTTGTGTAGTTTGAAGGCTCTATGTTTATTTCAATTATTTTTGCTCCGTTTTGTTTTGCTAAGTATGGAAGCTGGCTTGCCGGCATTATCTCTCCAGTGGTTCCTATTACTATTAAACAGTCTGTATTTTTGCAAAGCTTTATTGACTCTTCAAATGCCTTAGGCGGAATAGGCTCTCCGAAAAATACAAAGTCCGGTTTTAAAACTCCCTGACACTCAGGGCATAAAGGAGGAAGTTTTTTAATTGATATATTTTTGCTTAGGAATTTTTTTTTGCATTTAGTGCATTCCATTTTGCTTGCCGTGCCGTGAAATTCAATTACCTTTTTACTTCCTGCTTTTTGATGAAGGTTGTCTATATTTTGTGTAATTATTCCTTTTAGTTTTCCATTTTTTTCAAGCCATGCTAAAAACTTATGAGCGTCGTTTGGCTGTATGTTTTCCATATAGTCATAAAAAATTTCTTTTATGTATTTCCAACTTATATCAGGGTGTGAGAGGAAAAAATCAATATCTAAAATTTTAGGGTCATATTTACTCCAAAGACCAGTCGGTCCTCTAAAAGGGGGAATTCCGCTTTCAACTGAAATTCCAGCACCTGTAAAAGCCACTGGAAATTTTGCATTTTTTATAATTTCTGCTGCTTTTTTGTAATTATTGATTTTCATTTTCTTCCTTTTCTTTTTTAATTATTATACAATACTCTAAAAAGGAGTTAAAATGTTTAAAGAACTTATTAAAAAAATTACAGAATGGGCTTTAGAGAAGGAAGAAGAGGCTGCAAAAAAATGTGCTATTCCTATTGAAGAGATAGAAAAACAGTTAAAAACACTTCAGGAAAAAAGAGATGAATTAAAAAGAAAATGTGAAGAAGAATTAAAAGAAATTGAAGAGTTAATAAAAAGAGTTGAAAAAATTAAAGAACTTGAAGAAAAAAGATGTCAGTTAAACTCTGAAGAGAAAAAAGACTAGTCTTTTTTCTCACACAGATGTTTATTGCGTTTGAATATCTCTTTTACTTTAACTAAATCTTTTTCTTTTTCATAAATATGTTTTAACATAAGTTTGTGACATCTGTTTGTTAAATCTATTTCAAACTCTTTAAAAAAATCTTTATAATCATTTAATTTTTTTTCAAGTGTAATGTAGTAAACATATTGAGAAAGGGCAAGCAAAAAAAGTGCACTAAAAAAGAAAACAATTGAAAATACTCTTATATTAAATACATATCCGCTTGCCTGATAGGCAATAATTGCAAGTAATGCTAAAGAAAAAAGAGTTGTTCCTATAAAATAGGCTTTTGAAGAAGTAATTAAAAATAAGTAGTTATCCATATTTTTTTCTATTCTTGAAACAGAAAAAAAATTATAAATTGCCATTATTGTTAAAGTAAGTCCTATTAAAATCAATCCATAATATAAAATCATATTTTCTCTTTGAGAAAAACCTCTTTAAAGAGGTTTTTATGAAGCTGCTTTTTCTTTTATGATTTTTTCCATTTCATTAACAATTTCTTCAATTGTTCTCTCACCATTTATTTTAATAAGTTTGCCTTGTTTTTTGTAAAATTCTTCAATATCTTTTAGAGGTTCTAAAAATACTTTCATTCTATTGTTAAATACTTCCACATTGTCATCAGCACCTCTTGCACGTCCAAGTACTCTCTCACGAGCTACATCTTCGCTAACCACAACTTCAATTACAGCTACTAAATCAATCTCTTTGTTTTCTTTTAACATTTCATCAAGAGCTTTCATCTGTTCTACACTTCTTGGAAAACCGTCGATTAATACAATAGGTTTGTCTGCTTTTTCAATTGCACTTTTTATTGTGTTGATTACAATCTCTAAAGGTACTAATTTTCCGTTGTCAATGTAACTTTTTATCTCTTTTCCAAGTTCGCTACCACTTGCAACTTCAGCTCTTAGTAAATCTCCTGTTGAATAATGAACTATAAGGTCCGGATTTCTTTTTGCAATAAGTTCAGCGTCTGTTGTTTTTCCGCTTCCCGGTGCTCCTATAATTAAAAACAGTTTTTTTTGCATATTTTCTCCTTTTATAAAATTGGACATTTAATTTTTTTTACATATATTTTTTTTGCCATTCCTCTTCCAATGGCAAGTTTTCTTCCATCTATATCCACTTCAATGGGACCAAAAAAAGATTTATTGATAATCTGACCTAACTGACCTTTGTGAATTCCAAGGTCAGTTAATCTTTGTTTGAAATTTCTGCAACTTTCATCAAATCCTACAATTTTAAAAACGTCACCGCTTTTTAATTCGTTTAGACTCTGTTTATATTCTATTTTATTCATTCTCAGCTTTTGGTTTTTTTACTCTTATATGAAGTTCTTTTAGCTGAGATTTATCCACTTCTCCAGGTGCGCCAGTTAAGAGACATTGAGCCTTTTGAGTTTTAGGAAACGCTATAACATCACGAATGTTATCAGTCTTTCTCATAAGCATAATAACTCTATCAAGTCCAAGCGCAAATCCACCATGAG
>JAMOSM010000147.1 GCA_027063075.1 Nautiliaceae bacterium
AGGGCTTGTTCAGTCAGAAGAAATAACAAAAAAATTTGAAAAGCTTTTAAAATTATAAAAGCTGTTTGTAATTTTTATAAATCGGCTCATCAACATAAAGTCCGTTAATTGTAAAAGGTCCTTCATTTTCAAACCTATCAACTATCAATTTAGCAAACTTTTTATCTTCATCGAAAATTTTGTTAGCTATTTCAACTTGGGCAGGTGTTATGCATCCAACTCCTTGCATTCCAAGTTTTTTTTGAAGTAAGCACCATTTTGTAAAGCCTTCAAGGTCTTTATACTGCTGATAGACAAAACCAATGGGGGTAATTTCTAAATATCTTGAAGTTAGGGAAAAGTCGCTTAGGATTTTATGAATTAGCGGATTTTCAAGTGTAATGATTGAATGAGGTAGTTTTAGTTCGTTTAATAAATCATAAATTCCTATATAAAAGGTGGTAAGTTTTGGATGTTTAAGTTCGCAAATGTTAAAAAATGCTTTTTTTGTTTCAATGGAAGCGTGAATTTCTTTATCTGTTTTTATAAATACATCATCAATATCTTCTATGCTTTTTACTTTTGGAATTCTAAATGCGTTAAAATTGAATCTATCTAAAAATTCAATCTCTTCAAATCCGCCTTCGTTAAGCGGATTTACTCTTATTACTATTTCTTTGTCAATATTTTCAATGTGTGAAAGAAAAATAGCAATCATTATTTTAGCTATCTCTTTTTTTTCTTTTGGCACTCCGTCTTCTAAATTCAAAATTATAATATCAGCTGGAATTTCGTCAATTTTGTTTAAATGTTTTACCTGATGTCCGCTTACCATTAATGCTGAACGTTTTTTTGTAGTTTTTAGGGCAAATTTTTTTGGCTCTTGTATTAAAGAGAGGGCTTTTTTGATATCGTTGTTTTTTACTATTTTTTCTAAAAATAAGATATCTTTAAAAATCATTTTTTATCCTTTTGAGCTTGTAAATATAAATAAATGGCTTCAATTTCATTTTTTGTTAAATAGTTGTATCTTGGCATTACTGAGAGCTTTTTATATTTCTTTTCAAGAAGTAATAGTCTTGATTTTAAAGTTTCATAAGAGATATTTTGAATGTTTGGAGATTTTAAAATTTCTTTTATTTTTTTACCGTTTTTAATTGTATAATATTTGGCAATTATTTTTCCTTCTCCGTTTTCTCCGTGGCATTTTGCACAGCTTATACCTCTTGGATTGTGATATAACATTTTTCCGTATTCAAAATTTGTAATAAACCACTCTTGTGCAGATAGTATGGAGTTTAAAAGAGTAAAGTAAAGGAGTTTTTTCATAAACTGTCCTGTATTTAATTTTTTGAAAATGTTTTATATGTTAAAATTCTAAAATATTTTACCAAAAAGGAAAAATTATGACAATTTTAGATGGTAAGAAATTATCTCAAAAAATAAAAGAAAATTTAAAAGAAGAGGTAAAAGAGCTTAAACAAAAAGGTATAACTCCGGGTCTTGCAGTAATTTTAGTGGGAAATGATCCGGCAAGTCATACTTATGTAGGTATGAAAAGCAAAGCGTGTAAAGAGACTGGAATTTATAGTGTTGTACATGAATTTCCTGAAAGTATAAGCGAAAAAGAGCTTTTATCAACTATTGATATGATAAATGAAAATCCAAATATCCACGGACTTTTAATTCAGCTTCCTCTGCCAAAACATATAGATAGTACAAAAATTCTTGAAAGAGTTAATCCTAAAAAAGATGTCGATGGTTTTCATCCTTATAATATGGGAAGACTTGTTGAGGGTCTTGATACATTTGCACCTTGTACTCCTCTTGGTGTAATGGAACTTTTTAAAGAGTATAATATTGATGTATATGGAAAAGATGTATGTGTTGTTGGGGCTAGCAATATTGTAGGAAAGCCTATGTGGGCTTTGCTTGTAAATGAAATGGCTACGGTTGATATATGTCATATTGCAACAAGGGATTTAAAAGAGCATACAAAAAGGGCAGATATTGTAATTGTAGGGGTTGGAAAACCTAACTTAATTACTGAAGAGATGGTAAAAGAAGGAGTAATTGTTGTGGATATCGGTATTAACAAACTTCCTGATGGCAAACTTGTAGGGGATGTTGATTTTGAAAATGTTAGTAAAAAAGCTTCATATATAACTCCTGTTCCGGGAGGAGTTGGACCAATGACTATTGCAATGCTTTTAAAAAATACAGTAAAAGCTGCAAGAAATTTTTTGAAAGAATCTAAATGAAAGATAAATTAATAAAACTTTATCACTGGTCTAATACATGGACAGGTACTATTGTTATTGTTTTACTTGTTATATTTTTTTTAGCTCAGGCTTTTATAATTCCAAGTGGAAGTATGAAAAAGACTCTTCTTCCAGGTGATGCACTTTTTGCCAAGAAATTTGCTTATGGAGTGCCGATTCCTCATATTCCATGGATAGAAATTCCCGTTTTGCCTGATTTTAAAGGTAATGGGCATTTGATTGAAGGTCCTAGACCTAAAGGGGGAGATATAGTTATCTTCAGATTTCCCCTTGATATAAAAAAACATTTTGTAAAAAGATGTTTTGCAGGAAACGGGGATGAGGTTATTTATGATGATAAAGGATTTTGGCTGCATTTAAAAGAGGGGGATGAGTATATAAAAAAACATTTTAAAGGTTTTGTTATAGAAAAAAGACTTGGAAAACTTTTTGTTTTAAACCCTTATATGAAAGAACATAAAGGAATTCAGTATATTAATCAGAATTTTACCTATTTCGGACTTAAGCAAAGAGCAAAACAGCTTATAGATTTTGCGGGTCTTAGTAATTATACAGGATTTGTACCTTATGATGAAATAAAAAAAATTATTTCAAATATACTTAATGCTTTTGCAATGCAGGGGATAGACGCTAAGCCTCAGGATGTAGATGTGGGAATGGGGGTTTATCTTGAAAATGGTGAAGTTAAATATTTTTATTCAAAGCTTAAAAAAGACCAGTTTTTAATGATTGGCGATAACAGGGATGAGAGTTTTGATAGTAGATTTTGGGGACCTATTACGTATAAACTTGTGGTGGGAAAACCTTGGTTTATTTATATGAGCTGGGATAGTGATTTTACTATAAGATGGAATAGGGTAGGTAAGACAATAGATGAAATAGAAGAAGAGCTAAGAGAAGGTAAAAGACCTTATATAACTGCCGGATGTGAGGAGAAATAGTGGAATTTATTATTAAATACAGCGCAATGATTTTAGCATTTTTAATTGCTATTATCGGTCATGAAATAATGCACGGGCTTATTGCAAAGTATTATGGGGATGATACGGCTGCAAGAGAAGGCAGGCTTAGTATAAATCCGATAAAACATATTGACCCTTTTGGAAGTGTTGTTTTTCCTGTTTTACTTTATTTATCTCAAAAACTTGCAGGGGTTAGCGACCCTATTATTTTTGGATGGGCAAAACCTGTACCTGTAAATATTTTTAAGGTTGTTCAAAACGGGGGATATTTAGCTGCAGTTGTCGTAAGTCTTGCCGGGGTTACTTATAATTTTTTGTTAGCTTTAATTGCTTCAAGTATAATTGGATATTTTTATCCGCCTGAGAATTTATTTGGTGCTTTTATGTTTATGTTTTTATTTTATATGGTGATTGTGAATGTAATTTTAGCTGTATTTAACCTTATTCCTCTTCCTCCTCTTGATGGCGCTAATGCTCTTAAATATTTAGCACTTCATTTTAGGTGGGAGGGTATTGTTAGATTTTATAATAAAATAGAACCTTATGGAATGGTAATTTTGCTTATTATTCTTTTTACCCCTCTTGGAGATTATATTTTTAAACCTGCTTACTATTTAATCGGTGTTCTTTTAAGCTAAGGGGTTATTTTTTAAACCACCCCTTAACTTTTTCTATAGCCTCTTCTAAAAAGCTTTTATGTTCTTTAATCTCTCCTGTAAAACTTTCGTGTAGTTTTTCAAGCAGTTCTTTTTGTTCTGGAGTTAATTTTTTTGGATAAACTATATTAATAATTGCTATTAAATCACCTTTAAAACCGGTATTTGGGTCTGGCAGACCTTCACCTTTAAAGATTATTTTTGTTTTATCTTTTGTATTTGGTTTTATTTCTATCTCTTTTTCTCCGCTTAGAGTTGGAATTTTGATTTTATCTCCTAAAATTGCACTTGTAAAAAACAAAGGCACATCTACTATTAAATTATTACCTTTTCTTTTAAAAATTTTTGAAGGTTTTACATTAAATATTAAATATAAATCACCTCTGCCCTGTGGATATTCGTTTCCTTTACCTGCAATTCTCATTCTCATCCCGCTATCAACCCCTGCGGGAATGTCAATATGTATTTTTTCTTTTTTTACAATAAATCCTTTTCCTTTACATTCACTGCATATTTTTTCAGTTATAAATCCTCTTCCTTCACATTGAGGACAGGTTTGGGATATTCTCATAAATCCGTTGCCGATGATAATACTTCCCCTTCCTTTGCAACTTGGACAGGTTTTTGTTTTTTCTGCTCCTGTGCCTTTACATTTTGGGCATAGCGAATAATACTCTATTTCAATCTCTTTAGAAACTCCATATGCCGCTTCTTCGAACTCTAAATTTACTTCGTAAGCTTTGTCTATATCATAAGGCATATTATATGAATGTTCTTTAAATCCGCCTCCGAATATTTCACTAAACATATCAAATATGTCGTTAAAATTAAAATCTGTTTTATATCCTCTGCCTTCAAGTCCTTCTTTTCCGTATCTGTCATAAATAGCTCTTTTTTCATCATCGCTTAATACCTGATAAGCTTCGTTTATAAGTTTAAATTTCTCTTCTGCTTCTTTGTCTCCTGGATTTTTGTCAGGATGATATTTCATAGCAAGACGTCTATAGGCTTTTTTTATTTCTGTTTTTGTAGCTGTGCGGCTTACACCTAAAATTTCATAATAATCCATCTCCCCTCCTAAATTTTTGTGAAATTATATCAATAAATAAGGTAAATATGTTTTTAGATACTTGTGAAGTACAATTTAAAAGAATAAAAACAGTGACAGACTCTTAGTAAGAGTTTTGAAAAAAGGCACATCTGTAAGCCGGGTTCTGTTTTTAGAGGCTATTTATCTAGGCGCACACCTTACGGTGCCGCTCAAGCGGAGGGTATAATGCAAGGCTTTACCATCCCTCCTTGCTGCGGGGTGGGTTTACCAGCTAGGTATATCGCTATACCCACTGGTGGGCTCTTACCCCACCGTTTCACCCTTGCCTGTGAGCCTAAGCTCCATCGGCGGTATGGTTTCTGTGGCACTTTCCCTCGCCTTACGGCGGCAGCCTGTTAGGCTGACCCCTGCCTTGCTGCAGCCCGGACTTTCCTCTGGTTTCCCAGCAGCCTCACGATGTGCCTTTTATGTAATTATATCATAATTTTGACCCACATATATACTCACAGTCTTCAAGTACATACGCTTCATGCACTTCGCCTGCAGGTACATTTAAAATATCACCTTTTTTTAGGTGAAACTTTTTATCTTTCGTGTTTATTATCATTTCACCTTTTAACATTACCCTTATTTCGTCATAAGGATGTTTATGCCAGTTATAATAAGTACCTTTTGTATCACTCCATATGAATATGTTTTTAAAACCTTCTTTTTCTAACTCTTCAATAATCTCAGAAGTGTTTTTTTTCATATTCGAGCATTTCCTTTCTAAGTTCAACTTTTAATTTTGCAAGTTTGTCTAAATGGCGTCTTAGCCTTTTAGTA
>JAMOSM010000148.1 GCA_027063075.1 Nautiliaceae bacterium
GGAAAAACTTAAGTTGTTAATTTCCTGATGGTTTTTAATAAATTCATTTATTTGTTCAAGTGTTGTATTGTTAATCAGTTCAAGCTCTTTTTGATAATACCCTTCACCTAAATTAAAATAATATTCGTTAAATTTTCTAAGAAGTCTTTGAGATAGAGTTTCGTTTCTTAAAGGTTCGCTTCCTATTAGAAATTTTTTTGCATTCTCAAGCTCTTCTTGTGTAATTCCTTTTTGAGAAAAATCAAAAATAAGATTCTTTACTAAATTTACTGCATCTTCAGTATTTTGCAGTTTTGTTTGAAGATATCCTTTTAAAATAGAATAACTTTTTTTAAATTCGTTTGTGGCATATGCGGAATATGCATATCCCCTTTTTACTCTAATTTCTTCCATAATCCTGCTTCCAAACCCACCTGCTCCTAAAATAAAAGTAGCGATTTTTGCTAGATAAAGTTCCTCTTTTTTTACATTAAAAGGGCTTGCAAAATAGATATAGCTTTGTTCTACATCTCTTTTTTCTTCAATATTGGCAGTTTTTGGAGTAAAAAACATATCTTGTTTAACTTTTTTTGATGGCAATATTTCTAAAAATTCATTAATATCAATCTTTTTACCTCCGTTTATAAAGACGGCTGCCTCTTTTGAGAGAGTTGTAAAATGGTTTTTAATATCATCTAATGTAAAATCGCTTTTTTCCCCTATTACAGGAATTGCAAGGGGAGTGTCTTTGAATATTGCTTTAAAAAGGTTTTTGTTAGCAATATAATCATAATTATTTTTTAAATTCTCTCTTTTTGCCTCAATCTCTTTTATACTTTTTTCAAATGCTTCTTGTGAAAAGTTTGGATTTTGTAAAAGCTCTACTAGTTTGTTAATTGCAAATGAAGTCTTTTCATTTAAAAAAGCTGTGCTTATTGTTATAAATTCTTTGTTTGTAGAGACGTTAAAAGTTATGGCTCTTTCTTCTAATAAAGAATAGAATTTTTCTTTTTCTTTTAATGTTCCTTTTGTGTTTAAAATATGGCTTAGCGCATATGCTACGCCTTCTTTTGCAAAAATACTTCCCGTATTTTTAAAAACAATTTCAAAAATGGTTCTTCCAAGATTGTCTTTTTCATAAATCAAATACATTTTTTTCCTTTAATGGTGTGAATTTAATAAGATAAAAGCGCTGTTTTCCATAACAGCTGCAAGTTTGATAATTTCTCTTATATCTCTTGTTTTTATAAAAACCCCAAAGCCTTTTATAATAACGATATTATTTTCTGTTAGGTTTTTTGCAATTATGAACTCTTTGTTTTCTTCCCACTCTTTTATGTTTCCTATTTCAATAATCGGAATTTTATTTAAATATTTTTTCCCGGTAAAATCAAGAGGATTTAAAAACAAATGATGAATTTCTGCAAATGTCATTGTGTTTGGTGGGAAAATATGGGCTATTGCTTTTGTATTTGAGTGAAGCTTGTAAATTTCTGCGTGTATCTTTACATCTTCGCTTGCCTCTTCCCATGCCATATTTTCATGAAGAATATGAACATTTTTTATAAAATCTTCTTCTAAATAGTGTTTGTTTTTTTTGTTTATTAGCATCTGGTCTGCTTTTATTTTAAGGGATAAACTTCCAAGCCCTATATTTAAAAAGTTTTGTCTAAATAGTTCGTTTGCTATTAAAAAATATTCATCTAAAATTGTTTTTAGATTCAAAAAATGCCCTTTTTTGATACAATTATAACAAAAAAGGCTTACTTTGAAGACTCCTCATATTCCCGTTTTGCTTAATGAAACGATAGATTTATTTAAAAATATAAAAGATGGCTATTTTGTGGATTGTACGCTTGGTTTTGGTGGTCACAGTGAAGAGATGTTAAAAAGATATCCTCATATAAAACTTATAGGAATAGACCAAGACAGTGATGCAATGGAATTTGCAAAAAAAAGACTCTCAAAATATGCAAACAGGGTTGAATTTATAAACAAAAGAGCAAGTGAAGCGTTAAAAGAATTAAAGGGGCTAAATATTTCAGGAATTTTAGCCGATATTGGTGTTAGTAGTTTTCAGCTTGATAATGCTAAGAGAGGTTTTACATTTGATAGTGATACGCTTGATATGAGAATGAATAAAAATCAAGAGTTTAGTGCAAAAGACGTTGTTAATTTTTACGACAGAGAATCTCTTGAGAGAGTTATTAAAGATTATTCTGAAGATAGAAGATATAAAAAGATTGTAGATTTTATTATCAAAAATAGACCTATTACTTCAAACAGGGAACTTAGTGAGGTTTTGATGAAAGCAGGTCTTAAAGATAAAAAAAACTTAGCGCCTATTTTTCAGGCTATAAGAATAGAAGTAAATAACGAATTAAACGAACTTAACAGTATTTTAGATGAATCAGAAAAATTAGCAGGGGATGGGACTATTCTTGGAATTATTACTTTTCACTCTTTAGAGGACAGGATTGTAAAAAACAGGTTTAAAAAGTGGGCAAGAAAGTGTATATGTCCTCCTGAAGCCATAAGATGTGAATGCGGGGGTAATAATCAAAAAGGGATAATTCTTACAAAAAAACCTATTACCGCTTCAAAAGAAGAGATTAAACAAAATCCAAGAAGTAGAAGCGCAAAACTCAGAGGTTTTATGTTTAAGGAAAAAAATGAATGAAAAAGATATTTTACTTGAGGAGATAGAAGAAGCTATTGAAGAGAAAAATTTATCTTTTACTTTAATAAAAAATGTCGTATATGTAATAATTTTTTCTCTATTTTTGCTCGTTCCTAAAATTTATATATCAAATAATATTTATTTTTATTCGGTAAAAATAAATAAGCTTTTAAATGAATACTATTCCTTACAGGCTGAGAATTCTATTTTAGAATCTAAAATTGAAAAATTAAAATTTAAAAACCGCCTCAATTCATATTCTTTTTAGCTTCTTGTGTTACAATTGCGGAAAAAAAGAGGGGTAATGAAAAAATTTATAGAATTTTTTATAAAAAGACCGGCTTTTACGCATACTCTTTTTGTTATTGTAATAATTTCCGCATTTATTGCTTATAAAAATGTTCCAAAAGAGCTTTTTCCGCCTGCAACTCTTGATAAGATTTTAATTCAAGGAGCTTATCCCGGGGCAAGTCCTGAAGTTCTTGATAAAATGGCTGTAATTCCTATTGAGGATGAGCTTAAAACATATCCTGAAGTTTCTTTAATAGAGAGTGTTATAAGTAATGGAAATTTTGTAATTACGGCGAGTTTAAAACCAACGGCTAATAAACTTGAGCTTTTAAGTGAATTTAAAACAATAGTTGCAAATGTTAAAAAAGACCTTCCAAGCGATATGAATGAACCTACTGTAAGTATTGCAAAAAAAGCTTTTCCTTTAATGTTTATTTCCGTTGCAAGTAAAAGTTTAAGTAAAGATGAGCTTGTAAAAGCGGCTGATGAGGTAAAAAAAGAGCTTTCAAAACTAAAGGATTTAACAGAAGTAAATATAAGAGGGGAGAGTGATAAGAATATATATTTTGTTTTAGATAATGAAAAAATAGAGGCTTTAGGTATTAATAAAAATCTTTTATTAAATGCTTTAAGTTCTGTTAATACAATATTTCCTATTGGAAAATTAGAGGGTAAAGAGCATTATTTTGTATCTATGTTTCCTCAGGGGGTTAGGGATTTTAATTCAACACTCATTAAAATCGGAAATGTTGTTGTAAGATTAAAAGATATTGCTAAAATAAAAAAAACTTATGCAAGACCTACTCAAATAGGAAAATATAACGGAATTTTAAATCTTACTATAGATGTAAGAAAAGGTGAAAGCGGGGATGCGATTGCCCTTTCTAAAAAAATAAGAGAAATTTTAAAAGAGTATCATCAAAAACATCCTGAGGTGATTTTTGGAATTTCTACTGATACAAGCAAATGGGTTAGAAACAGATTTAATACGGTAGTTAGTAATATTGTTTTTGGTCTTATTTTGGTCTTTTTTATTATGTGGCTGTTTTTAAACTGGAGAATTTCTTTGGTGGTTACTCTTGGAATTCCGACATCTTTTGCTATTGCCATTATTGCACTTGATTATTTTGATTTCTCACTTAATCTTCTTTCAATGCTTGGGGCTTTAATTGCTCTTGGTATGATAGTTGATGAGGCGATAGTTGTAGGTGAGAATATCTACAGACATATGGAGATGGGAAAAACAAAAATTCAGGCTGCAATTGACGGGACTGTTGAGGTTTTCTGGCCTGTTGTAGCGGCTGCTACAACAACGGTTCTTGCTTTTATGCCTATGCTTTTAATTAAAGGTGAAATAGGAGTGTTTATTAAAATCTTACCTGTAATGATTACCATTTTGATATTAAGTTCTCTTTTTGAGGCGTTTGTATTTTTGCCGCTTCATTCAAAAGAGATTTTAAAGGTGGTGCCATCAAAAAAAGAGATTTTTTGGGAGAAGTTTCAGAATTTTTATAAAAAAACACTCTTTTACTTTTTCAAATTTAAATATATTACGCTCTTTTTCTTTTTGGTAATAGTGCCAATTTTGTTGGCTCTTGGTTTTAAACATTCAAAATTTCAGCTTTTTCCGACTTTTGATGCAAGTCAGATTTATGTAAACGGAAAGTTTGAAAATAACTATACTATTACTCAGACGGCAAAGGCTATTGAGCCTGTTGAGAAGATACTCAAAAAATATTTAAATGAGGATGTTGAAGGATTTACAACGGTTGTTGGAATGCAGATGAATAATAAGGGTGAGGCAAATGTGGGAGAGAACTATTTTCATATTTTTGTTGATTTGAATGACAAAAAACCTATTGATTTTTATAATAAATATATAGCTCCTATTTTTCAGCCTCTCAAAGTAGAAAATCAAAAACGTATCCATTCATCGTGGGAAATTTCTGAGATGATAAAAAGTGAGCTTAAAAATTTAAAAATACCTGGGCTAAAAGAAATTAACGTTATTGTGCCGCAGGCGGGGGTTGTAAAAAGTGATGTTGTAATAAGTATAGGTGGAAAAGACCAAGAGGAGATTTTAAGAGCGGTAAAAGAGCTTGAGGGTGTTATGAAAAAAATTAAAGGGGTTTATAATATTTATGATGATGCGGAGCTTGGAGCAACTGAAATTAAAATTAAGCCTAACAGATACGGAGAAAAACTTGGATTTAATGAAGGTGTGATTTTTAATATATTAAGAGGTTTTTTTGCAGAGGCTGAATGGGCAAAAACTTTTGATAAAGAAGGGATTGTAAAAATTATTATAAAAGATAAAGATAAAGATAAATTAACTGAGCTTTTAAATTTCAGGCTTAATATTCCAAATACTAATAAATATGTTTTATTAAAAAATATTGCTCAGATTACTTATAAAAAATCTTTTAAAAAAATTCATAAATATAACGGGTTTGCCGCAAAAAGTGTTTATGCTTCTTTAGATAAAAAAATCATTACAACAGCTGAATTTTACAAAAAGATAAATCCTCTTTTAAAAAGACTTAAACAGCAGGGCTTTAAAATCATTATCGGAGGGGCTGCAAAGACTTCAAAAGAGTTTATGAAAGATTTAAAAGCAGCTTTGGTTGTTGCTATTTTATTAATCTTTTTAGTTTTAGTTTTAATGTTTAATTCCGTTTTGCTTCCTTTTGTGGTTATTTCTGTAATTCCTCTTTCGTTTTTAGGGGTTATTATAGGTAACTTTTTGATGGGAATGAATATGACGATGCTTGGTATG
>JAMOSM010000149.1 GCA_027063075.1 Nautiliaceae bacterium
TAAGACTTTCAAAAAAATCCTTTTTAGCAGAATACCTTATAACATGCTCGCTAATTTCATCTATGATTTTAGAAAAAATTTCTCTTTTAACAGATAAAGTAATATCAACAAGCAGGCTCATACCCGCATATCTACCTTTAAACAATACTGTATTTGTATAAATATTAAAAAAAAACCTTTTATTTGCATAAACAAACTCTACTTTTTCCCTTGAATAGAAAAAAGACTCTCCCTCTTTTCTTTTTTTAATATAAGATATTATTTCCTCTTTAGATATATTTTTAATTAAATCAGCTAATGAAATCTTTCTTATATCTTCACATTTAATTCTTAAAACATCACAAAAATAGTTATTCGCATATAATATATTGTCTCTAAAAATTAACAATCCAACATTACGAGAATTTTTAAGCCTATCAACAATAATTTCATACTCTTTTTCACGGCTTATATTTTCATTAATTCCCACACAGTAAATTTTATTTTCATCTTTTCTTAAAAGAGTGATTTTTGCCTTAATAAAAGCAATTCTTCCATCTTTTGTGTAAAATCTATGAACAAATTCTATATATTTTTTGTTTCCTGTTGCAAGTTTATAAAGCTCATTTATACTTTTTTTAAAATCATTATCCACCATATTTTTAAAAATAAATTCAGGAGTAAAATCATTCTTTTTCCACTTTGTATATCCTCCAAACTGTAAAAAATAAAACTCCTCAAGTTTTTTTTCTTTATAATTAAACTCTAAATAATAAATACTTGATGCCAAATTTTTTAATACATCTTCACATTTAAATTCCAACCTTTATCCTCTTTGCTAAGCTTTACTTCATTTTCTAATTTATAAAGCCATACAAAAACTTCAGCCACAGCTTTATAAAGTTCAGGAGGAATCTCCTCGCTTTTAATTTTTAATAAAGAATCTACCAAAATTTCATTTTGAAAAACAGGCACATCAAACTCTTTTGCTTTTTGAATTATTTTTTCAGCTATTTCACCTTTTCCTTTTGCAATTATTTTTGGAGCTAAATCCTCATATGCTTTATATCTTAAGGCTGCCGCTTTAGTATTTATAAATCTTTTCATAAACAGGACCTTTTTTTGTTAAAGTAGATTTATATAAATAAACTTCAAAAGGCACTTCAAAAGTTTTATTTTCCCATTTTTTAATTTCATCAAAAAACTTTTTATCTTTAATATCCTTAATTCTGCAAAGTGTTATATGAGCTTTAAAAGGTTTATCATTTTCTAAATTAAAAAGCTCATTTATCTGAGAATTTATAGAATCTATATTTTCACTATCGGCTTTTAAATACAAAACTTTATTTCCAAACATTCCAATACCGTTTATTTTTATCTTCTCATTAGGCACTTTTATAGGAATTTCATATTTTTTAGGTTCATCTTCACCTATGAATTTGTGAGTCAAATGTAAGTTCCACCCTTCAACCCATTTTCCTTCTACAAACCTGCTTAAATCCCGTTTAATCGCATTATAAAGAGGTAAAGTTACAGGTGTCGCAATAAAAAGCCTCATTGAAAAATCCTTGAAATAATGTAAAAAACAGCACTCAAAATAATACTGATAACAATAGAAGAGGTAATAGGAAAGTAAAAAACAAAATTATCTTTTTTTATTACAATATCACCCGGTAGGTGAAATAGAGGAAAATCTTTAAAAAAATACATCAACAGCCCTATTATTATAAAAATAATTCCAATAAAAATAAAAATTTTTGCCATTTTTTGCCTTTTTATTAATTATATCAAATTAGCTATAATTTCAATAAAAAAGGATTACTATGCCTATGACAATAACTGAAAAGATTTTTGCAGAGCATATAGGACGTGAGGTAAAACCGGGCGAGATTATTATGTGTGATGTTGATATGACTATCGGTAACGATATTACCACTCCAATTTCAATAAGAGCATTTGAAGAGAGCGGAGCTAAAAAACTTGCAAAACCTGATAATTTTGCCATAGTACTTGACCATTTTATTCCTCCAAAAGATATAGCTTCTGCAAACCAGGCAAAAATAAACAGAGATTTTGCATATAAACATGACTTAAAAAATTTTTTTGATGAAAAAGATATGGGAATTGAACATAGACTCTTACCAGAAAAAGGACTTGTAATTCCAGGAGATGTAATTATAGGAGCAGACAGCCATACCTGTACTCACGGAGCTTTAGGTGCATTTGCAACAGGAATGGGAAGTACGGATATTGCATTTAGTATGATTACTGGAAAAAGCTGGTTTAAAGTACCTGAGTCGATAAAAGTAATTTTTACAGGTGAAAGAAAAGAGCATGTTTATGGAAAAGACTTAATTTTAGAACTTATAAGAAGAATAGGAGTTGATGGAGCTTTATATAAGGCTCTTGAATTTACAGGCGATACAATAGAAAATCTTCCTATGGATGACAGGATGAGTCTATGTAACATGGCAATAGAAGCTGGAGCAAAAAATGGAATTATCGCTTATGATAAAATCACTGAAGAGTTTTTAAACGAAGTTAAAAAATACAATCCTTTACGTGCAGAACCTAAAATCCACTATTCAGACCCGGATGCAAAATATTCTCAAGTTATTGAAATAAATGTAGATGAATTAGAGCCTCTGGTTGCTTATCCTTATTTACCAAGCAACGGAAAACCAATTAGTGAAGCTGTAAAAGATGACATTGAAATTCATCAGGTATATATCGGAAGCTGTACAAACGGAACTCTTAGCGACCTTAGAACTGCAGCAAATATTTTAAAAGGCAAAAAAGTTCATAAAAAAGTAAGACTTATCGTAACTCCGGCAACTCAGAGAATTTATAAACAAGCAGAGCATGAAGGAATAATAGATACTTTAATAGATGCGGGAGCAGTTGTTGCAAACCCAACATGTGGGGCTTGTCTTGGTGGATATATGGGAATTTTAGGTGATGGTGAAAGATGCGTAGCAACTACAAACAGAAACTTCCGCGGTAGAATGGGAAGCAGAAGTTCGGAAGTATATTTAAGCAATGCCGCAGTAGCAGCTGCAAGTGCAATTGCAGGTAAAATTGCAGACCCAAGGGATATTTAATCCCTTTTATTTATGATAATTTCTAAATAAAAAGCTTATTTTATAAGTTCTACTTTAACAGGACCAAGTTTAAGTGCGTTCATTACAATATTACCATCTTTTATCCAAGCTTTAATACCACCTTTTAAAACATACACTTCTTTAAATTTATACCATTTCATAAGAGTTGCTGCTGCTAAAAGTGCTCTATGACCTGTTCTACATACTAAAATATATTTTTCATTTGGCTTTAATACTCCTTTTTTAACAGCACCATATAAAACCCCTCTTGAAATAAGCTTAGCTCCCGGCATATGTCCTGCTAAAAATTCTTGAGGTTCTCTTACATCAATAACTTTTACCCCTTCTTTAATCCATTTTTTAGCAGTATTTACATCTACAAAATGATTACCTACCACTTTAAGAGCCGCTTGTTTTTGAGCTTTTACTCCTTCAAGCGGGTTATAAGCAAACAAAACTGCAACACTTAAAAGTCCTGCAATAACAAGCCTTTTCATTTTTTCTCCTTTTAGATATTATTTTGCAAATTATATTTTATAAAAGTGCTAAATTAGTGCAAAGGATAAAAATGAATCATCTAATACCTGAATGGGAAAAACAGAGTTTTGTTCAGCTTGTATTTCCACATAAAAATACAGATTGGATATGCTGTTTGAAAGAGGCGATAAATACATTCACTGAAATAGCCTACGCAATAGCACAATATGAAAAAGTTTTAATTTGCTATGAAGATGAAAACACAATATCTCATCTAAAACACAAAAACTTTGTGTTTCGTAAAGTCAAAAACAACGACACCTGGGCAAGAGATTTTGGTGCTATTAGTATAAAAAAAGATAACAAAATAAAATTGCTTGATTTTAAATTTAACGGGTGGGGATTAAAATTTCCAAGCAATCATGACAATACAATCTCAAGAAAAATTTTTAATATTCATAAAAGCTATAATTTCGTTCTTGAGGGAGGAAGCATTGATACAAACGGAAAAACACTTCTTACAACATCACAGTGCCTATTAGAAGAAAACAGAAATTACCCTATGACAAGAAAAGAAATAGAAAAGTTTTTAAAACAGGAACTGTTTGTAGATGATGTAATATGGCTAAACCACGGCTTTTTAGAAGGAGACGATACAGACTCTCACATAGACACCCTTGCACGATTTGTAAATAAAGAAACTATAGTTTATTGCAGCTGTGAAGATAAAAATGATATTCATTATAAAGAACTTAAAAAAATGGAAGAGGAACTTAAAAATACAAATTTTAATACTATTCCTATTCCCCTCCCAAGTCCAAAACACTGGAATAATCATCGTCTTCCCGCAACTTATGCAAACTTTTTAATAATAAACCATGCCATTTTATTACCTGTTTATGAAGACGAAAAAGATAAATACATATATGACCTTTTTTGCGAAATTTTTCCAAACAGAGAAATAATTCCGATAAATGCAAACACATTAATAAAACAGCACGGTTCAATCCACTGTATTACAAAGGAATATTTTAATGAAGATTTTATTAGCACCGAGTGAGAGAAAAAGTTTAGGAGGAGATAAAGAGTTTAATATAAAATCGTTTCCTAAACTTAATCCCATCAGGAAAGAGGTCATAAAAAAATATGACAAATTCATTCAAAAAACAGACGATGTTAAAAATTTCGGAGACATTAAAATCCCTATAAAAAAACGCCCATGTAAAGAAGCCATTTTAAGATACACAGGAGTTGCTTTTGAATATTTAGACTATCCTTCTTTGCCTAAAGAAGCAAAAGAGTATCTAAATGAAAATCTGATTATCTTTTCGAATTTATTTGGAATTTTAAAACCTCTTGATTTAATACCTTACTATACCCTAAAACAAAGAACAAAACCCGGGTTTGATATCTATAAATTTTACAAAAATAAAATAACGGAAATATTAGATTATTACGATAAAGAATACCTGGATTTAAGAGCAAAATTTTATGAAAACATATATAAACCAAAAAAAGCTGTAACATTTAAATTCATAAAAAATGGTAAAGTTGTAAGTCATTTTGCTAAAGCCTACCGTGGCATTCTAACTCGCTATATAGCACTAAATAGACCAAAAAATCTTGATGAAGTTTTAAAAATAGAATTTTCTGGTATTGAAATTAAAGAAATACAAGAAAAAAAAGGAATAAAAAAGATTATTTGTAAGATAAAAGAAGACTAAAAAAAGTTTCACTTTTTTTCAACAAAGCTATAGGGTTTGTGTTTGAAAATAAAAAGCAATAAATCTCTCCCTTTAAATTCTTACGAATTATAAAAAAAGCTTCCCTTATAAGAAAGTTTGCAGGTATTATCCTACAAGAGAGGATTCACAGCCCCTTTACTCCCTAAAAGATAATTATTTTGAATGTAATAAAATAAAAAAGGAATAGGAACTATTAACACATAGCGCCAGACTCTTAGTAAGGGGAGGGGAGAAAAAACTTAGAAAGATATTTACTGATAAGCGTAGCAGGGACCTACTTTCCCACATCCGTAAGGATGCAGTATCATCAGCGCTGTAGGGCTTAACTTCCTGGTTCGAAATGGTTCAGGGTGTTTCCCCTACGCTTTTC
>JAMOSM010000150.1 GCA_027063075.1 Nautiliaceae bacterium
AATAAGCAGTGAAACTATTGCTAAATAAGTAAAGCCGTAAATAAATTTTAATATACTGATTATGCTATTTAGTATTTTCATTTTTTACCCATCCTATTTTGTTTTCAATTTTTACTTTTGTGTATCTATTAATCTTATTTAGAATTTTAGCATTTTGAGATTTTTTTGTAATATAAATTATCGTTGATTGAGGAGTTGGAAGTATTTGTATTTTTGTATTTTTAGGCAGTAAAATTTCACCTTTTGGCAAAATTGTATAGATTAAATATCCTCCTAAAATAAAGGGAAAAATTAAAATCCATATTTTTTGATATATTAAAAACACCATTAAAAAAAAGGCGATAAGGCTTAGTATAAAAATATTTAAAGGAGTGAAAAATATATTTTCTTCCGGGTTTATTTCTGTTTGGGTGCTTATTGTATTTTCTTTTAGAATAATTGGAATGGAGATTTTTTTAAAAGTTTGGGTGTTTAAATCAAAATAGTAAAAATAAAGTTTTTTTATATTTTTAGGCAAAACTATATAATATGAAGCTTCATTATTTGAAATAAGTGTTAAATTCTGTTCTTTGGCTTTTAATGAAAAATCTTTTATATTGCAGTTTTGGCATTTTACTCTAAATGATAAAATATTGTAATTTTCATTATATTTTGAAGATATCGGGTTTATTATCTTAAATTTTTTTGCAAAAACATTGGAAAATTTTTCAGGAGGAGAGATTGTTTTAAATTTAATAAATGAGTTTAAATTGAGCTCTTTGTAAAATTCTGGTCCTATGAATATTATTTTATGTGGTTTTAAGTTTGCCTGAAAAGTTATATTAAATTCATAAATGTAAGGATTTTTTTTTGTAAAATTTATTTTAGTGTTATATGAAGGAATTGCCTGAATATCTATTGGGTGTTTTAAAATGATTTTTCCGTTTAGTGTAACTATCTGGTTTTTGTAGTAATTTGATTTTAAATTGTAAAATTTTATTATTTCTGCAAGAACTAACAAAGGAAAAAAAAGAATTAAAACTTTCTTCATTTGAGTGCTAAGTTATATTCTTTTTGAAGGGTTTGAATATATGATAGAAATTGTTTTCTTTTTTTACCCCATAAGGTTATTTTTGCTGAATTTTTTATTTTAAGAGGGTTTATCCACTTGCCGTATCTCATAACTCCAAAGTGAAGATGAGGACCGGTGCTAAGACCACTGTTGCCAAGATATCCTATAGTATCTCCCTGTTTTACCCATTTTCCTACATAAAGTCCTCTTTTATATCCGTGAAGATGTGCATATAATGTTATATATCCGTTTTTATGTCTTATTTTTACAGCTCTTCCGTATCCTTTTATCCAACCTTTAAAGATAACTTTTCCATCAGCTACTGTATGAATTGGAGTTCCTATTTTATTTACATAATCAATTCCGTCATGCATTTTCCATTTGTGAAAAATCGGGTGAAATCTCTTACCAAAATAAGAAGAAATTCTTTTATATTTAAGAGGAGCTGGTAAAAACATTCCTTTTAAGCTTTTTGCCTTTTCATCATAATATCTGTTGTCATACGGATTTAAAAAAGCATTATAGGTATAGTATCTGTTGCTAATTTGAGCAAAAAGTATTTTTACGTCTTTTACTTTTCCAAATCTTAATTTTTCTTCATAAAGAATTTTTATTTTTGTGTTTTTAGGAATTGTTCTAAAATTTATTCTGTCTTCAAAAATATTTACAATTTCGTTTGTAAGACTTCTTAATTTTGTCTGTTTGTAAATGTCATAGCTTAAATAGCTATTAACTGTTACTTCTGCATACTTTGTCTGTGTTTCATAAATTATAGGCACTACTTTTGTAATATATTCTTTGCCTTTTTTTATAATCTGAAGCTGTTCTTTGTCGTTTAGGGGAATTAAAGCCTGTTTTAAGGTATTATTGTCTTTTAAAATAAAAAATGTACTTCCTACAGGAATTCTTCTCACTTCTCTTTTTATTTTTGGGGGTAAATCATAATAAATAGAAACGGGCAGGGAGTTTTTCTTTAAAAAACCATAGAATGTATCACGTGCTGACCATTTATGAGTTTCTACCTTGTATGCAAGAAGAAAAGAGAAAGAAAAAAGAAAAATTAAAAATTTTTTCATTTAAAAAAGCCTTCTAACATTTTAATTCCGTCTTCGCCTCCTAAAATACTCTCCATCGCTCTTTCAGGATGTGGCATAAGTCCAAAAACATTTTTTGTTTCATTACATATTCCGGCAATTGAGTCAATACTTCCGTTAGGGTTTAGCTCATTTCCGTTTTTGTCGCAGTACTTTAAGATAACCTGTCCGTTATCATACATTCTTTTTAGAGTCTCTTCATCGACTTTGTAGTTTCCTTCTGCATGTGCTATAGGAATATTTATAATATCTCCTACATTTAAATTTTGCAAAAATTTGTTGTTGTTATCTACAACTTTTAGATGGTGAAATTTTGAAATAAAATGTAAATTTTCATTTCTTGTCATTCCACCGGGTAGGAGGTGTGATTCAAGTAAAATTTGAAATCCGTTGCAAATTCCAAGAACATAACCGCCTTTGTTTGCATACTCTCTTACAGCTTCCATAATAGGAGAAAATCTTGCAATTGCTCCGCTTCTTAAATAATCCCCATAGCTAAATCCGCCGGGAAGTACTACTAAATCATAATTTTTAAGCTCTTTTTCACTGTGCCATATAAAATCAACATCAGCCCCTAATTTTTCAAAAGCCCATTTTGTATCTCTGTCGCAGTTTGTTCCCGGAAATACAACAACTCCTACTTTCATTCTTTAACCTCTATTTCATAATTTTCAATTACAGGGTTTGCAAGAAGCTCTTTTGCCATCTCCTCTGCTTCTTTTATGGCTTTTTCTTTATCTTGAGTGTCAATTTCTAAAATAATCTGTTTTCCAACCCTTACATCTTTTACATCTTTAAATCCAAGTGTTTCAAGAGCGTGTAAAACTGCTTTTCCTTGAGGGTCAAGAACTCCTTTTTTTAAATGAACATTTACCGCTATTTTCATTTTACATCCTTTAATCTGTTTAATACTTCTGTGTAAGCTTCTTTAATGTCTCCAAGGTTAAATCTAAAAAGGTCCTTATCAAGTTTTTTGCCTGTTTTTTTATCCCACAGCCTACAGCTATCAGGTGTTATTTCATCTGCTAAGATAATATTTCCATTTTCATCTTTTCCAAATTCTATTTTAAAGTCTACTAAAATTAATCCCACTTTGTCAAAAAATTTTATTAAAAATTCATTTACTTTTCTTCCGTATTCTCTTAGTGTTTCAAGTTCTTTTCTGTTATCTACTAAATTTAAAATCATAGCATGGTCGTCATTAATTAAAGGGTCGTTTAATGCATCGTTTTTATAATAAAATTCAACTATAGGAAATGGAAGTTTTGTCCCTTCTTTTAGTCCAAGTCTTTTAGCAAGGCTTCCTGCAACTATGTTTCTAACCACTACCTCAATAGGAATTATTTCAACTTTTTTTACAAGTTGTTTAGTTTCATCAATCTGTTTTATAAGATGCGTTGGAATTCCTTCTTTTTCAAGTGCTTCAAAAATAAGTGTTGTAATAGCACAGTTTAGTGCTCCTTTTCCGGCCTCTTCATCAGCTTTTTCCCCGTTGAATGCAGTTAATGAGTCTTTAAATTCACAAATTACCTCATTAGGATTTTTAGTTTTATAAATTTTTTTTGCTTTTCCTTCGTATAACAGTTCCATATCTCTCCTTTATTTTTTATTTTGAATAATTAATGCTTTTAGTATATTAGCTCCGTTTAAAAGCTGTAAATCACCATCTATTTTTTTAAGGTCTTTTTTGTTCTCTTTTTTTACAGGTTTATTCTCTATTTTTTGAAGTTCTGCTCTTAAATGAGCTTTTAAGTTAGCTTCTTTAATTTCTGCGGTTGTATCATTTATTTCTTTGATTTCAGCCGGATGTACTACGATATCTGGCTTTATTCCTTTCGCTTGAATAGTTCTTCCGCTTGGAAGATAGTATCTCGCAACAGTCAGCCTTAAAGCTTCATCTTTTGTAACAGGAAGTATTGCCTGAACGCTTCCTTTTCCAAAAGTGGTTTCACCTACAATTACCGCACGTTTATGGTCTTGAAGTCCTCCTGCTACAATTTCACTTGCACTCGCACTTCCTCCATTTACAAGCACAACTATTGGAATGTTTTTATATGTGTTAAAAGAGTGTGCGTAGTATGTTTCATTTTCACTTTTTACTCTTCCTTTTTGAGATACTAAAATTCCTTTGTCAATAAACATATCAAGGGTTCCTACCGCCTGATTTAAAAGACCTCCTGGATTGTTTCTGAGGTCTATTATTATTCCTTTTTTACCCTCTTTAAGAGCCTGAGGAATTATCTTTTTAAGAGACGGTACAACATTTTTATCAAAAGATGAAATTCTTATATATTTAATATTAGGATAACCTTTTAAATCTTTTGCTTTTACAGACTGTACTTTAATAATTGCCCTTGTAATAGTTATTTTAAAAGGTCTTTGTCCTTTTCTTACAATTGTAAGTGTAATTTTTGTTCCCGGTTTTCCTCTCATAAGTCTTACCGCTTCATCTAAAGTCATATCTATTGTTGCTTTGTCGTTTATTTTTAAGATTATGTCTCCGGCTTTTAGTCCCGCCCGGTATGCAGGAGTGTCATCTATTGGAGAAATAATTGTTAAAACCCCGTTTTTCATACCAACAACAATTCCAAGCCCTCCAAATTCTCCTGAAGTTTGAATTTTAAGTTCTTTATAGGCTCTTTTGTCAAGATAGCTTGAATGGGCGTCAAGTGCAGATACACCGCCTTTTAGAAGTTTGTTTATTATTTCTGAAGTTGTTAGGGGGTCTACGTAATAAGCTTCTATCAAATTTACTATTTTTACAAATTTTTCATATGATGCGAGTCTTGAATTTTGATTTTCTTTTACTGATGTGTTTGCGTATGTGAATGTAAATAGTATGAATATACTTATAAGTATTTTTTTCATAACTCTCCTTACTTTTTGAAATTCTATTTTAATTTGTCTAAAAAATCAAGAAATGCCCGTAATTAATAAAATCTTAATAAATTCTTAAAAAAGCAGCTTAGAAACCTTGACATAAATTGACTAAACCTGTTATAATTACATCAACTAAAACTTTTAAGGAGGAGAATATGGAAAAATTATTCGAAAAATTAACCAATCAGATGATGGAAGCGATTGAAAGCGGGCTTAGCTTAGCGCTTCACAACAAAAATCCAGAAGTACATCCACTACACGTATTATGGGGGCTTTTAACAAACACAAACACTGTATTAAATCAAGCCCTAAATAAGATGGGTGTTGATAAAGTTGCAATTGAACTTGAAGTAAAATCTGCTGTTGATAGACTTCCGAAAGTAGATAACATTACAAAAGAATCTATTAGAATCGGAAGAGAATTAATTGACAGCTTACAAAAAGCAGAAGCACTTGCTACAAAAATGGGAGATAAATATATTGCAGTTGATACCTGGCTTATTGCAAACCTTGACAGATTTAAAGACATTCTTGGTAAATATGTAGATTTAATGGAACTTAAAAAGACTCTTGAAGCAATAAGAGGGGATAAAAAGATTGAATCTAAAAGTGCTGATGAAAACCTTGATGCACTTAATAAA
>JAMOSM010000151.1 GCA_027063075.1 Nautiliaceae bacterium
GGGCAAAGCATTTTCCAAATATTATAGATATACCTATTTTCGATACGATGTTTTATTCATGGGATATAGTGGTACTTGACAAGAAAAAACAACCCCGTCTTGAAGAAGCGGTTGCATTTTTTTTAGGCCACCAAAACGCAAATTATCATGACGCTTTAGAAGACGTTAAAATGACTTTAAAAGTATTTAACAAAATTTTAGAAGAGGGAGAAAAATTATGACAATAATAGAAAGTATTATTTTAGGTATCGTAGAAGGAATAACGGAATTTCTACCCATTTCATCAACTGCCCATATGATTTTGGTATCAACGCTACTGGGATTAAAACAAACTTTAACAAATGTAGCTTTTGAAGTAATAATTCAGCTTGGGGCTACTCTTGCAATTGTTATGATATATCTTGATAAGATTAATTTTAAAGAAATTGAACTTTGGAAAAAAGTATTTTTAGCATTTTTGCCTCTTGCGATTGTAGGTTTTCTTTTAAGACATCAGATAAAAGAGCTTTTTACACTAACAACAGTAGCTTGGATGTTTATAATTGGTGGAATTGTGTTTTTTATTGTAGAAAAATTTTATAAAGAAGAAAAAGCAAAAGTTAAAAATGTTGAAAAAGTAAGCTATAAACAGGCTTTTATTATAGGAGTTTTTCAAACATTTGCCTTAATTCCGGGAACAAGTAGAAGTGGGGCTACGATTGTAGGAGGAATGTTAAGCGGACTTAGCAGAAAAACTGCAGCCGATTTTAGCTTTTTACTTGCAATTCCTACAATGTTTGCCGCAAGCGGATATGAAATGGTAAAAAACATATCTTCTTTTAAAGACCAAAATTTTTTAATTTTAGGAGTTGGATTTGTAGTTGCTTTTATCAGCTGTTATTTAGCTGTTAAATGGTTTTTAAAATTTGTAGAAAAATATACATTAATTCCATTTGGAATTTATAGAATAATAGTAGGAATTTTACTGTTATATTTAATTTATAAAGGGGTTTTATAATTCCTTAAACAGATATTTAATTGCTAAGTAATACGCTCCGTAAAGAATTACAATAAACAAAAATATTGAAAGCAAAGGGTCATTTTGATAATCCCCTACTAAAATAACAATAGCGCTAAAAATCAAAAAAAGTCCAAAAACTCCTATTAAGAGTTTATGGATTAAATTTAGATTCATTTTACTATCTTATAAAACTCTTTAAAAATATATTTACTATCATGAGGTCCAGGACTCGCTTCTGGGTGATGCTGAACGGAAAATACAGGTTCGTTTTTATATTTTACCCCTTCAATTGTTCCATCAAATAAATTTATATGTGTTACTTCTGCTACTTCTTTAATACTCTCAGATACATTATAATTATGATTTTGAGCCGTAATTTCTACTACAGGTTTTCTTCCTAGCATATTTTTAACAGGATGATTTCCTCCATGGTGTCCAAATTTCAGTTTAAACGTAGGATATCCGTGAGAAATACTAAGTAACTGATGTCCAAGACAAATTCCAAACATAGGAATTTTTGCATCAAGAAGTTTTTTTATTTTTTCGTGAATTTCTTTTAAGATTAAAGGGTCTCCAGGTCCATTACTTAAAAACACTCCCCCGATTTCTCCGTTTTCATACATTTTGATAATATCTTCAGCTGAAGTTGATGCAGGCAATACCAAACATTCCATTCCAGCTTCAGTCAATTCATTTAAAATATTTCTTTTTACCCCAAAATCAAATACAGCAATTTTTTTACCTGTATTTTTAGGTTTATATTTAAACTCTTTACTATCCCAAGCGCCATGAGGATGAATGTAAGCTTCTTTTGTAGTCACTTCTTTTATATAATCCACTTCTTCAATTCTTGGAGATGATTTTAAGATTTTCTCAAGCTCTTCTTTATCGTGAATTTCGGTAGAGGCTATCATCATCATAGCCCCTTCGTTTCTTATAGTTTTAGTCAAAAATCTTGTATCAATATCACTTATTCCTAAAATCCCTTCTTCTTTTAAAAACTCACCTAAAGACTTTTCACCTCTAAAATTTGAAAAATTATCTACATATTCTCTAACAATTACACCTTTAAGCCAAGCACCTTTACTTTCCATATCATCTTTATTTACTCCCACATTTCCAATCTCAGGCATTGTAAAAACAACAAATTGCCCTGCATAACTTGGGTCTGTAATAATTTCTTGATAACCTGTCATTGAAGTATTAAAGACAATTTCTCCAACTTCCGTACCTCTTGCCCCAAACCCACGTGCTTCAAAAAACATTCCATTTTCTAGTAAAATACTCACTTTCATTCTAATCCTTTAAATAAGTCCTCTTTTTCTAAGCTCTTGTTCGTAAAGTCTTTGAAAAACAAGCTCCCATTCATCGCTTCCGGGTATAAGTGGTCTTTTGTAATGTTCTATTTTTTCATATACAGCTTCTCTTGCCTCTTTTTCCCTATTTAAAAACTCCATTAAAGTGTTAAAAATAATATTCTTAATTTTTCCATCTCTTACATCATAATCTATAAGTTCTTTATCCCAAAGTTCTTTTACAATAAAAGCGGCAAGCTCATCAAACCTATCTTCTTTTTTTATAGGGAAGCCTTCTTCTTTAGCTATCTCTTTTTTTAAAAGTTTAAAAACCTCCCGTCTATCCACATCATAAAACAAAAACTCATTCTCTTCTTCCTGTCTTGCTAAAATATCTCTTGCCTTATCCTCTATCTCTTTTTCCCATAAAACATCATCTAAAACAATCTCTTCTATTTCTTTGATGGCATTATCTATTCCCTTAGGGAAAGTCACATAACCGCTGTTTAGCAAATCTATTGCAATTTTTCTAGCAATAAAAGGAACTTGAGCTTCTTTTATAAGCATATTACGCCTTTTTTTAAAATTATAACAAATTAAGCATAATATTTAACGATTAAAAATCCCCAAAAAATCAAAAAAGAAACTCGCTTGAAGGTAAAATATTTTTATCTTTGTATTCATTAATAAAATCAACGGCTTTTTTATAATCTCCTTCAACTTCTACAACTATACTTCCCTCATTTCCAAAAATTCCACCTGCCGCAATAATTTTTGCTTTTAAGCTAAATAACATTCTAAAAGCCTCTATTTCCGTAAAAACTTCTCCATAAAAAAATTTTAGCATTGCAATTTTACTTCCCATAGCAAAATCAACATTTTGAGTAGAAGAAACATAAAAAGGAATAAGTTTTTCATGATTTACAGGAATAATAACCCTAGCTCCCCTACAAGCCGCCTTTATATAAAAATTGCCAAACGTACCTCCGTTTTCATCCGCTGCAGCAATTGCAGCATATTTTTTTCCATTTTCATACCATAGGGCATTTGCGCCCTTTATAAAATAGTCATTCTTTTTTATATCAAACTCTTTTATATCCACTAATCTTTTATTATCTAAAACAACAGGCTCTGGTCGTAAAGCGGTTACATTTAGTTTATTGTTCGTAAAACATCCTGCTACATACAAATCTTTTACATTAACCCCTAAATGATATAAAAGATAATGATTTAAACTCCCATAGGCAATATAAACTCTTTTATTAAAATCTATATACTTAGTAAGTGCCTTTGCTATCAAATGTTTTTGAACATTTACATTAAGGATTAACTGTGCTTTCATTTTTATCCTTTATTTTTAACAATGCTTCACTTAGTTTTGCAGCAACTTGGGGATTCATTTTTGCAAAAATCTTAGCAATAGTTTTTGAAGGAAGTTTTTGTAAAATTTCTAAAGCATCTTTTTGAGGCATACTTTCTAAAATTTGAGCAGCATTTTTAGGTCTCATTTTTGCAAAACTCTGTGAAACTTTATCAAGTTTTGCTTTTTTTATCTCCTCAAGAAGCTTTTTATGTTCATTTACTAACTCTTCTATTCTCTTTTTTTCATTCTCTATTTTTTGCAGCGTAGTATTAAGTTCAAGTTCTTTTTGTTTTAATTTTTCTTCCTTTTTTTTAATTAAAGCCATATAAGTATTTTTTAAAGCCTCAAGCGCCTCTTTTTGTTCAAGAATTTTTTCGGCTTCAGCCTCAAGCTCCGCTTTTTTTTGAGAAAAAATCTCATAACAGTCAAGAAGTTTTTGATTATTCACTGCAAACAAGAAAAGAGGCAAAAAAAGAAGAAATTTTTTCATTCTTTAATAAATCTCTCCTAAAATATCTCCAACTTCTACATAATCTTTTTGATTTAGATATTTAAAGTGTTCTGGTCCAAAGAAAATCAAAATAGAACTTCCAAACTCAAACCTTCCGAGCTCATCGCCTTTTTTAAGTTTTACAGGCTCATCATATTTAAATGTGGTAATTTCATTATAATCTTTTTGTAATCTTTCATCAAAGTTCATAACAATTTTTCCCACAATCATAGCTCCGACAGCTACAAAATAAAAAAACCTATCTTTTTTATCCCTACATTTTAATACCACTCTTTTATTTTTAGGAAACACTATCTCTTTTTCTAAAAAACCGGGTTTTACAGGTTTTAAATCTCCTGGAATATAAGTTGCTTCTATAACTTCCATATCAACAGGAACGTGGTATCTGTGATAATCCCTTGGAGAGAGATAAAGATTTATAAAATAACCTCCGTTTAAATCTGGTTTTTCAGGAATAAGCTCAAAAAGTGAATATTTTTTACCTTTTATCTGATAAACATAATTATTTTCAATCTCTCCATCTGCAATTACTAACGAATCACTAGGACTCACTACAATATCTTCATCTTCATAAAATTCGATATATTTTTTATGTCTAATAAAAAGGTCATTAAGAGTTGGATATTCACACGGGTCTTCAGGAACAAATTCACTCATATCAATATTAAAAATTTTAACATAAAGTTTATTGATAAAACACTGAATAGGCTTTGGAAAAGATGTTCTTGCAATTTTTACAACTATAAATGAGAGCAAACGGGAGGGGTTCATTGTAGTTTTACTCCTTTTTTGCCTTTTTTAATTTCACCAATAATATAACCATCGCTATTTTCTAAAACTTTATCAACATTTTCAGGAGAAACAGCTAAAATCATTCCAACGCCCATATTAAATGTTCTAAACATTTCATTTTCATCTACATATTTTTTCATAAATTCAAAAATAGGCAAAATCTTTATTTTATCTTTATAAACAACTGCTTCTAAATCATCTGATAATACTCTTGGAAGATTTTCCACAATTCCACCACCTGTAATATGAGCTAAAGCATTTATATAAGGCTTTAGGCGTTTAAAATCTTTTACATAAATTCTTGTCGGAGTTAATAAAATATCAATAAGTTTTTTTCCTTCAATTTCATCATCAAATCTCATATTTAATTTTTCAAAAAACAGTTTTCTAACTAAACTGTATCCGTTTGAATGAATTCCACTGCTTGGCAAAGCTATTAAAACATCTCCCTCTTTTACTTTTGGATTAAGCTCATCTTCTTCTGCAATTCCAACGGCAAATCCTGCTAAATCAAAATCACCTTTATTATACATTCCGGGCATCTCAGCAGTCTCTCCTCCAATTAACGCACACTCAGCTTCTTTACATCCAGCGGCAATCCCTTTTATTACTTCACTTGCAGCATCTACATCGAGCTTTCCTGTTGCATAATAATCAAGGAAAAACAGAGGTTCTCCAAAATTACAAATCAAATCATTTACACACATTGCCACTAAGTCAATTCCAACACTGTCATATTTTTTAGCATCAATTGCAAGTTTTAGTTTTGTACCAACTCCGTCTGTTGCAGACAACAAAACAGGATTTTTATACCCTTTTGGAAGTCTAAAAGCACCGGCAAAACTTCCAATACCACCAATTACATTTTCATTAAAAGTCTCTTTTACAACAGGCTTTATTTTATCAACTAAAGAATTTCCTGCATCAATATCTACACCTGCTTCTTTATAGCTGATTTTCATTGTTTTTATCCTCCTCTTTACATTCACAATAACAGCTTCCAAAAATTTTTTGTAAAATTACTGTCGATGGACAAAAATCAAACACAAAATGTATAAAAAGCATAATTGACATAAAAGCTAAAAGAGCAAGTCCTGCAACACTGTAACCTTTTGCAAGAAGGGCTAATATAAGCAGTAAAAACAAACTCATCATAAGTCTTTGAACTCTCTCAGCACACCATAATTTTTTTGCTTTCATTTTACTCCTTTAAAATATTACTTGATTTACTTTTTTCATTTTTTCAGCGGCTAAAAATTTTGCTTTTTTATTTCCCTCATTAATTATATCCAAAATTTCATCATTTTTTAATTTAGCTTTTTTCTCTCTAATAGGAGCTACAATTTTTTCAATATTTGCAGCACATATTTTTTTGCAATCTACACACCCTATACTGCCTTCCTTGCAGGCATTTTCAATCTCAGCCACCTCCTGTGGAGTCGAAAAAGCTTTGTGATATTCAAACACAATACAAACTTCAGGATGTCCCGGGTCTGTTTTTTTAATTCTTGCCGGGTCTGTTTTTGCACTTCTAACTTTTTTCCAGATATCTTCTGGAGTTTCATCTAAAAATATGGCGTTATTAAAACTTTTGCTCATTTTTCTGCCATCAAGCCCAGGAAGTCTTGCAATATCTGTTAAAAGCTCTTTTGGTTCTTTAAAAATATCTTCTCTTTTATAAAGATAATGAAACCTATTTACAATATCCCTTGCAAGTTCAAGATGAGGTCTTTGGTCTTCTCCTATAGGTACAAGGTCTGCATCATAAAGCACAATATCGGCTGTTTGAAGCACAGGATAAGTTAAAAATCCGGCATTGTTTTTTTTCTTATACTCTTCTTGCTGCATAGCGTCTTTATAGGTAGGATTTCTCTCAAGCCAGCTAACAGGTGTTATCATATTAAAAATCAGATAAAGTTCAGCGTGTTCTTTAATTTCGCTTTGGATAAAAAGAATAGCTTTATTTGGATCAATTCCGCTTGCTATCCACTCTTTTACAAGTTCGACACTAAGTTCTTTTAAATTTATATGTTCATCAAATTTAGTTGTAAGCGCATGCCAGTCAGCAACAAAAAACATACATTCATGTTCGTTTTGAAGTTTTTTCCAGTTTTTTATAACCCCGATATAATGACCAAGATGAAGTTTTCCTGTTGGTCTCATTCCACTAACTACTCTCAAAACTTAGCTCCTATTTCTAAAAATGCACCCTTATACTCAAGCTTTGTTTCATTGTCTCCATCAACTCCGTAAGCCTCTTTATATCTATATCCAAGCTTTACAAAAGGATTTACAGGACCAGGAATGTCAATTGTATATTTTAAAGCACCGCTATAGTCATAATGATGATTATCCCCGGCTTTTGCCCATTTAACATCTGCTAAAACACTAAATCCAAAAAACTGCATCGTCTCAACATGTCCGTAAAGATAAGGTAAAATTACACTCCAATCTTTGTTAATAGATGTAGTGCCACCAGTTTTTTTAATAGTCCCATTACTACAGATTACATTTTCCCCATTGATTTTTGTATTTCCTTGCCAATAATCAATCCCAAATCCAGCTTCAATATCCGCAAAAACTGGTTTAATTTCATAAAAAAGAGTTAAATCGTATGAGTTAATTGTCTGTTTTGTATAAGCATTTGTAAGAGAGGTCGGAATCTTTACATCATCAAATATTTTCACATTCCCAGCAATATAATTACTATGACCATTTGTATCATATTTGGTATATTGAAATTTTATATTCGGAATAATAGGCACTGGATGAATAAATTTAACCCACACATAAGGTTTTGATTTATCCTTTAATCCAAAATCCCCTGTCTTACAATTTCCATCACTTTGAGCTGATGAATTGTTAAAATAATTTTTGGTATCTCCAAGTTTTACATATCCATCAATATTTTGCTGCTCATATCCGGCACCTGCACTGATACTGAGAAAATCAGCATTTGCAAAACTTACTGCTCCTAAAACCATTAAAGCTGCTAAACTAATCTTTTTCATTTCTGTTTCCTTTCTCTCTTGGTATAAGCACAATAGGAGTACCTGTAAAATCTTCTTTTTGTCTTAAGAAGTTTATCAAATATCTTTCATAAGAAAAATGAAGTTTAGGTTTATTCATAATAAGCGCTATTGTAGGAGGCTTTATTGCAAACTGAGTTGCATAATAAATTTTTATTTCTTTACCTCTGATATCAGTTGGGAGATGATGACGCTGAGTTGCTTCTTTAATCCATTCATTAAGACGAGACGTTGGAATTCTTTTTGTATAGTTTCCATAGACATAAACGATTTTTTCTTTTAATTTGTCAATATTTCTTTTTGTTTTAGCACTAACAACCATTAAAGGAGCATAATCTAAAAATTTAAATCTAAATTTTACTTCTTCTTCAAATTTCTTATAATCCATTTTAGCTTCATCCCATTTATTTCCAACAATAATACAAGCATTTTTGTGCTTTTGAATAAGCCCGCCTATCTTTTCATCAAGCTCAACTATTCCATTTTTTGCATCAAGTACCAAAATAGCAACGTCCGCTTCTTTTAAAACTTTTTCTGTTCTCATTAAAGCATATTTTTCAATATCTTTAATTTTTCCCCTTCTTCTTATACCCGCGGTATCTACAAATGTAATATGATATCCGTTATAATAAATAGTCTCATCGATAGGGTCAATCGTAGTACCATCAACATCACTTACAATTGCTCTCTCTTCTCCTACAAGAGCGTTAAGAAGTGAGCTTTTTCCAACATTTACACGCCCTACAATTGCAACTTTTATCTCTTTAAGCTCTTCAAGATTTTCTTCTTCCTCATCACTTAACAAATCTTCTAAAGGAATATCCTCTTCTATTGAAGTGGCTTCAATAATTTTTTGCTTTTTAGGAACAAACTCTTTAATTCTTTCAATAAGCTTTCCAACACCGCGGTTATGTGCAATGGAAATTGGATAAACTTCATCTGCACCAAGTTCATAGAAATTATAAACACCTTCTGTGAGTTTATCATTATCAACTTTATTTACAACTAAAATAATTGGTTTTTTAAGTTTTTGAAGAGTCCTAAAATATTTAATCTCCTCTTCATCAGGAATGGTTCTGCCATCAACCATATAAAGAATTAAATCGGCTTCCTTTGCAACATCTAAGGCTTTTTGTTTAACTTTTTCAAAAAGTTCATCCCTCTCTTCAAGTCCGCCTGTATCTAAAAGGAGAATATCTTCAAGGTCATCATCTAAAGATACCACCCTTTTTTTTATATCACGGGTGGTACCGGCTTTATCGCTGACAATCGCATCTCTTTTTCTTAAAATTCTATTAAAGAAACTGCTTTTGCCAACGTTTGGTTTTCCTAAAATCGCTATTTTTAACATTTCCCCTCCAAGTTTTTAAATACTATCTTTATAGCTTATTTTTTTGCTAAGTAAATCTTTCATATGAATATAATTATTAAGAGCGTTTATATACGCCTTAGCGCTTGCAAGCATTGTATCAATACTAAGCCCGTGTCCCATAACGGCAGGTTTGTTTTCATCAAAAATAACTTTAACCATTACTTTTGCAAGTGCGTCTTTACCTTCGCTTACAGCCTCCACTTTATAATCCATAAGTCTACCGTTAATTCCGCTTATTCTGTCAATCACTTTAAATACCGCATCAATCGTACCCTCACCTATTGCCGCATCTGTATAAATTTTATCTTCAAATTTAATTTTAGCAGCAGCACTTGGCATACCTTCCGTGCAATCACTAAGTTGTAAAGATATAAGCTCATAAACTTTTGGCGTTTTATCGCTTGCTTCATTCATAATTGCCAAAATATCTTCATCATAAATCTCTTTTTTCTTATCGGCAAGTTTTTTAAACTTCATAAATATTTCATTTAATTCTTCTTCGCTAATATCTGTAAATCCAAGCTGTTCAAGTTTTTTCTTAAGCGCGTGACGCCCGCTATGCTTTCCAAGAACAATTGTGTCTTTTATATCAAGTCCAATATCCTCTGCACTCATAATCTCATAAGTCTGTTTGTGTTTTAACACTCCATCTTGATGAATTCCGGATTCATGGGCAAATGCGTTTCTTCCCACAATCGCTTTGTTTGGCTGCGGCTCAATTCCAGTAACGCTTGCTACAAGACGGCTTGTTGGATAAATCTCACGGGTATTGATTCTAGTATCAATCCCATCAAACAAATCACGTCTAACTTTAATAGCCATTACAATCTCTTCTAATGCCGCATTACCGGCTCTCTCTCCAAGTCCGTTTATGGTGCACTCAACCTGTCTTGCCCCATTAAGCACAGAATATAAAGAGTTTGCAGTTGCAAGTCCAAGGTCATTGTGACAGTGAACAGAAAAAGTAATATCCTTTGGAAAATAATCTACTAATTCTTTTATCATTTCACCCATTTCGTGAGGAAACCTATATCCAACCGTATCAGGAATATTAATTGTCTTTGCTCCTGCTTCAATAACAGCACTAATAATCTCTTTTAAAAAACTCATTTCACTTCTTCCGGCATCTTCACATGAAAATTCAACATCATCAACAAATGTTCTTGCATATTTTACAGCATTAACCGCTCTTTTTATTACTTCATCTGGACTCATTCTAAGCTTATATTCCATATGAATAGGGCTTGTTGCTATAAACGTATGAATCCTTCTAAGAGGAGCTGGAGCTACAGCTTCTGCCGCTTTTTTAATATCATTTTCAACCGCTCTAGCAAGCGAACAAATAGTTGAATCTTTAACCTCTTTTGCTATCATATGAATTGCTTCAAAATCCCCAGGACTTGCAGCGGCAAATCCAGCTTCTATAATATCAACTCTTAATTTTTCAAGCTGTTTTGCCACTTTTATTTTTTCTTCAATTGTCATACTTGCACCTGGAGACTGCTCTCCATCACGCAAAGTAGTATCAAAAATTTTAACCATTTCCATTAAAAATCCTTTTATGGCTTTTTTATAATTATACTTTATAATTTAAATTTTGTCAATGGAAAAAAATTATCCACTAACTCTTTTTATCGCTTTTATATAATTTATAACTCCTCTTACAAACCCGTAAAAGACATATAAAGTCAGAATTATAGCAATTGCTTCGATAGGATACAAATAAATAAAAGAAGCAATTATAATTATAAATACAAGCACCTTTAATGCTACATTTTTATTAAAATCAATCTTTTTAAAACTCGGATATCTAAAATTAGATACCATCAAAAACGCTAAAAACAAAGCCCCAAGTAAAATTATAAAATCAAAATTTCCAGAGTATTTTATATCAAGCATTATCCAGCTACTAAGCACAACAGCAGCTGTTGGAATAGGAAGTCCTATAAAATATTTTGGATCAAGTTCTCCTGTTGTTACATTAAATCTTGCAAGTCTAATAAGCCCAAACACAACAAAAAGTCCGCTAATAAGCGCTCCAAATCTTCCATAATTTTGTCCTATTGCAAAAAAAAGCATCATAGCAGGAGCCACCCCAAAAGCCACCGCATCTGCAAGCGAATCAAATTCGACCCCAAATTTGCTTGAAGTATTAGTAAGCCTTGCAACTCTTCCATCAAGTCCGTCAGCAATTAAAGACAAAATTATATAAACAAAAGCTTTTTCAAATTTACCTTGAGATGAAGCAATAATACTCATTACTCCAAAAAAAGCCGATAAAGCAGTAAAAAAATTTGGCAGTAAATATACTAAATTAATTTTTTTCATTTAAATATCCTATTAAACTTTCTCCTGCTTTTAATTTTTGAAACTCAGTAACTTTTATTTTTGTATTAAGAGGCAAATATACATCAACCTGACTTCCAAACATAATCATCCCATATCTCTCAGCAAGCCTTATAGGTCCTATATCTCTAAACATTACTATTCTTCTTGTAATAAATCCTGCAATTTGATTTACTACAATTTTACCAAATTCATTTTCAAACAAAACCCTGTTTTGTTCGTTTAATTCACTTGCTTTATCAGAACTAATATACAAAAATGTTCCGTGAATATACTCTCTCGCACTCATTTCACCTTCTATAGGAGAGCGCTGAATATGAACATCAAAAAGTGAAAGCCTTATTGAAATTTTAATAGACTCCTCTTTTGTAATAGGAGAAATAGCATTCGTAATTTCCAAAACAGTCCCGTCACTCGGAGAAATAATAGCTCCAGGGCTTTCATCTTCTGGCACTCTTTCCGGATTTCTAAAAAAATAAACCATAAACGCAAAAAGAGCAAAAAAAATAAGCTGTAAAAGAAGAGGAAACTTAAAAAATAAAGAAATTAAAAAAAGCCCCCCACTAACTGCTATATAAGGATAACCCTCTTTAAGAATTATTTCCGTTTTCGTTCTCATTTTTATCCTCTTTTTTTTCATTTTGTTGTTTATTCTCTTCCAAGTTCTGAGAATCTTCTTTTTTATTTTTATTCATCTCTTCTTCAAGTCTTCCCTCTTTATAAGCTTTTATAAGCTCTCTTACGCGGGTTCCGTCTATAACTTCTTTTTCATACAGTTCTTTTACCATAGCTTCAATTACAGGAGCGTATTTTTTAAGAGTCTCTTTTACATGCTCGTATCTTTGAGCCAAAAACTCTTTTATAAACTTATCGACTTCTTCTTGGATTTTTTCAGAATACTCCCTTGCCTGAGCAAAACTTCCAAGAAATTTGTTAGTTTGTTTCTCAAGCACCATAAGTCCGGCTACATCAGTCATTCCATACATACTTACCATTGCTCTTACAATATCAGTGGCTCTTTCAAGGTCGTTTCCGGCACCTGTTGAAATTTCACCGATAAACACCTCTTCTGCCGCACGCCCTCCAAGAAGCGTATCTACTTCTGCTATAAGCTCTTTTTTTTGCATTAGATATTTATCTTCTTCTGGCATATTTAAAGTATATCCAAGAGCGGCAAGCCCACGTGGAACAATTGATACTTTTTTTACTTTTCTGGCTTCCGGAGTTACTTCCGCAATTACGGCGTGTCCGCTTTCGTGATATGCCACGATTTTTTTATCTTTATCGTTAAGTCTTCTTGAGCGTTTTTCAAGCCCTGCAATCTGTCTCTCAACCGCTTCTATAAAATCTTCTTGATTAACTTCTTTTTTGTTTTTTCTACCGGCAAGAAGTGCCGCTTCATTTACGATATTAGCTAAATCAGCTCCGGCAAGTCCGGCTGTCATTCTTGCAATTTCTTCCAAATCTACATCTTTTCCGGCTTTTATTTTTTTAATATGCACTTTTAAAATCTCAACCCTTCCTTTGAAATCCGGCTTATCTACAAGTACCTGTCTATCAAATCTTCCAGGTCTTAGAAGTGCGGGGTCAAGAACTTCCGGACGGTTTGTAGCAGCAAGAACAATTACCGGCTCATTTGAATCAAACCCATCCATTTCCGCTAAAAGCTGGTTTAAAGTCTGTTCTTTTTCATCATTTCCGCCCATAGGTCCGGCAGCTGCCCTTGTTTTACCAATTGCATCAATTTCATCAATAAAAATAATACTTGGAGCCTCTTTTTTAGCCTGATTAAACAAATCCCTAACTCTTGCAGCACCCACACCTACAAACATTTCAATAAAACTACTCCCACTTACTGCAAAAAACGGCACATCAGCCTCACCTGCCACAGCTTTTGCAAGAAGTGTTTTACCCGTCCCCGGAGGTCCTACAAGCAAAACACCTTTTGGAATTTTTGCACCAAGTTCAATATATCTGTCAGGGTTTTTTAGAAAATCAACTATCTCTTTTACCTCTTCTTTTGCCTCTTCGTTTCCGGCAACATCATCAAATTTTACATTTGGCTTTTCACTTTTTATAAGACCTTTAGCACTGCCAAATCCTAAAACTCCCCCCATTCCTTTTTGCATACGTGAAGCTAAAAACATCCAAATGGCAAAAAAGATAAATATAGGAATTATCCATCCAAAAATCAGCTCACTCAGCCAGTTATTGTCATTCATAGCCCCATATGGAACTTTATATTTATCAAGCACCTCAACCAATGTAGTATCATTTGGAACTTTTGCAACAGTAATAATCTCACCATCTTTAAGTTTTGCTTTTACAATATTTTTACCAATTGCAACATATGCAAGCTTTCCTTCTTTTGCCAGTTTTTTAATATCTGAATAACTGTAAGCCATTACAGCTTTAGTACCGGCATTTGATAGATTATTTACTTCATTTACCGCATTTGGAGCAATACTTCTAAAAACCACAACTATAATAATTGCAAAAATTATAAATAAAAGAAGCGGATTTTTATTAAAAAAGTTATTATCGTTATTCTTATCATTTTTGTCCATTTCTATCCTTTCTTAAAATAAAAGTTACCCATTCATTTTCTTTTATCTCTTCAATTAAATCAAACTCTTTATATTTTTGCAAGACTTTATCTTTGTATTTATCTATTATACCTGAGAGAATTAAAATATTATTAACTTTCTCTTTTAATTCAGGAGCAATAAAAACAAGCACATCAGCTATTATATTTGCAACAACTATATCATATTTTTTATTAGTTTTATTAGCACTGCCCTGCCATATTTCATTATACTCTGCTTTATTTAACTCAAAGTTTTCTTTTGTGCTTTTAACGGCAAGCGGGTCTGTATCACACGCATCAACCTCTGCTCCAAGCTTATTTGCCACAATACCAAGGATTCCGCTGCCGCATCCCACATCAAGTAATGTATCACTTTTTTTTACATATTTTTTTAGGGCTTTTACACAGCTTTTTGTAGTTTCATGATGTCCGCTTCCAAAAGCAAGGGCAGGGTCAATTACAATATTAATTTTCCCTTCTTTTGAAGGATACCAAGAGGGATGAATATAAAATTCATCAATTTCAACAGGTTTTATAGACTCTTGATAAGTTTTTATCCAGTCTTTGTTATCTTTTTGTATCACTTTAATATTCAAATCAATCTTTTTATTAAAAATCTCTTCTAATGCCTTTACATACTCTTCAAGTTCATCAATAAGCGAATCAAAACTCTCTTCACTTCTTAAAATAAGTTTATTATCCTGCTCTTCAATTCCGTTAAAAAATCTATCCATTAAAAAAGATTCAATTTCATCTTTAAAATCGGATACTTCAACAACCATTTCATAATATTTATTTTGCATATATCTCCTTTATCTTTAGAGGTATAATTATAATACAATAATAAAGGGATGCAAAGGAGAAAAGAGGCTACATTTTAATTTTCATTTGTTCAAGTTTTTGTTTTAAAACCTGAGGAGTAAAAGGTTTTGCAATATAGTTGTTAGCTCCTGCTTTAAGAGCTGCAATAACATTTTCTTTTTTTGTTTCAGTTGTTACCATAACTATTTTTATATGATTATACTCCGGATTGCTTCTAACTCTTTTTAAAAATTCAAAACCGTTCATTTTTGGCATATTCCAGTCAAGAAAAATTATTTTTATATCATCAGCATTCTCTTTTAAAACTTTTAAAGCTTCCTCTCCGTCTGCTGCTTCAAGAAAATTTTCATCACTAAAACCCAACTTTTTTAAAACGTTTTTAATAATAGTCCTCATTGTTTTTGCATCATCCACTATTAATACTTTCATTTTTTCTCCTTTAAAAATTAATCGGCAATAAATTTAAATTTTGAACACTTCTTCTAAATTTATTCTACCCTCATAAAATGCTTTTCCCACAATTACCCCGTAAATTCCATCTTCTTTTACCTTTTTGATGTCTTCTTCGCTTGCTACTCCTCCACTTGCTATTACAGGTTTTTCACTAGCTTTCATAATATCAAGTATAAAATCTATATTGAGCCCTTGAAGCGTTCCGTCTTTACTTATATCGGTTGCAATTATACACTCAATATCACTATCTTTATATTTTTTTGCAAGCTCCACAGCCTTTATACCCTCTGTCTCTCCCCATCCATCAACTGCTACAAACCCGTCTTTTGCATCAATCCCAACGGCAATTGGATATCTTTTTGCAAGCTCAATCACCCTCTCAGGCTCACGTGCTGCAATACTTCCAAGAATAAGCCTATTTATTCCAAGCTCTAAATATCTTTTAATAGTCGCCTCATCCCTTATCCCGCCTCCAAGCTGGATTTTTAAGTTTGTATTTTTTCTTATCTTTTCAATCTGCTTTAAATTTTTAGGTTCTCCTGCAAAAGCCCCGTTTAAATCCACAATATGAAGCCACTCAGCCCCCATATCCTCAAATCTTTTTGCAAGCTCCCAGGGTTCGTCGCTATAAATTTTAGCACTTTCCATCAAACCTTTTGTAAGTCTAACCGCTTTACCGTCTTTTAAATCAATTGCCGGAAAAATTATCATTTACTCTCCTTATAACTTTACAAAATTATCTAAAATCTTAAGCCCTGCATTGTGACTTTTTTCAGGGTGCGGCTGAAAACCGAACACATTATCTTTATTTACCGCACTTACAAACTCATATCCGTAAATTGTTTTTCCAATCACATATTTATCATTACAAACAACGTGATAAGAATGAACAAAATATAAATAAGGATTATTAAGCCCTTCAAACAAAGAAGAGTGCCTCTTAAAAAACATTTTATTCCATCCCATATGAGGCACTTTATGGGTAGTTTCTATCTTTTTATCAAACCTTACAACTTTTCCAGGAATTATGCCAAGACCTTTATGTTTTCCAAACTCTTCAGACTCTTCAAACAAAAGCTGCATTCCAAGGCAAATTCCAAGCACATATTTTCCACCTTTAACAAACTCTCTTATTGCCTCATCTAACCCCGTCTCTTTTAAATGTTCTATTGCATCACCAAACGCACCAACTCCTGGAAAAAGGAGCTTTTCATAATTATTTAGTTTTTCAGGGTCGCTTATTATTTCTGCTTTTGCACCTATTTTATCAAAAGCATTTTTAACACTTGCCAAATTTCCCATATTATAATCAACTATACCTATCATTTTACATCTTTTCCTACATTTTTCATATAATAAGCAAGACCTATTAATAAAAATGTAACAGCTCCAAGAAGCATAGCGGCATACACAAGTTTTTGAGGAGCTATCATTGCAAATTTAAACACAAGCATTAACCCTTCAATTGCAAGGGCAATTACAATACTTCCTAAAAATTTAATCATTGTTTTGTGAATAGCAAAAGGATGGTCCTCTTTTTCACCTATAACTTCCTCAAAAAGAAGTGTTTTTACCAAGTCAAAAAGCGCTAAAGATAGGGTAATTAAAATGGTAGCCTCAAACATTTTTTTAACGTCTATATTCGTTAAAGTATATGTAAAGAACATCTTAATCCCATCAATAAATAATAAAACACAAATAGCAAAAAGAGCTAAGGCAAAAATTCCATAAACTATTCTATTAAAATTATGAGCCCATGTATCCCCTCTTTCTTTATGAATAAATTTTAAAAGCTCTTTTAAAGGAATATCAATAACTGCAACATACAAAAGCTGTCCTTTATCATTAAAAATAGGATAAGCCGCGCTTACTACCATATCCCCTCCAATAAGACTTGGATAAGGGTCTGTTAAGATACATTTTTTCTCTTTTACAGCTTTATAAAAATAGGTTCTGTTTGCCTGATTAAATTCTATATAAACATTTTTATACTCTTTTTTTAATGTAATAAGCTTACTTATCTGTTTTCCTTCGGCATCAAGAATATAAGCCGCATTTGCAAAAGGTATTTCGTGGATAATCCTCTCAAGCCCTTCATAAATTACATCAATACTGATATTAGGAAGTCTGTTTGGCAGATTTCTTTGAAGTAACAAACAAAAATAAGCCCTTGCCTCTTTTCTAATTTTCTGAAACTCTTGAATTTCACTTATTAACATACTTATCTCCTATTATTTTTAATAATTCTTCAACACAAAGTCCCATAGCAGTCGATTCATAACCTTTTACGCTTTTTATATATTTTTTGCAAAAACCTTCAACCATACAGGCTCCGGCTTTTCCTTCCCACTCTTTACTTTCTAAATATCTATTTAAATCCTCTTTGTCAAATTCCATAAACTCATATATAGTTTCATCAATCCTGCCAAAAATCTGACCGTTAAATCTTATCCACATTGAAGTTATAATTTTTACCTTTTTTCCGCTTTGAGATAACAAAATTTTTTTAGCGTCTTCTTTATCTTTTGCTTTTTTTAAAATTTTCTTTCCATCGGTTACAACTGTATCAGCAGCTATAATGTCATCATCTTTAAAACATTCACAACATTTTTTAAATTTACCATAACTTACAAGAGTTACAAATTTATAAGGGTCTTTAGTTTTTACACTCTCTTCATCAAAACCACAAGATTTTTGAATAAAAGAAATATAAACCTTTTTAAGAAGTTCTGCCCTGGTTTTAGACCCGCTACAAAGTATAAGTGCCATTTTAGCCTTTTTTTATTACAATTTTATCAACTTTTAAATACATATTCAAAAATATTTTTACCATTTTCATAATACGCTTGATATTCGATATGATATTTATCACAAATTTCTTTTACTATATTAAGTCCAATACCAAGCCCTCTTTTGTGAGAATGCTCCCTGTAGTTTTTATTAAAGATATTTACAGGGGCTTTAATCCTATCTCCAAATGATTCAAATTTTAAAACCATTTTATCTTGTTCTTTTTTTAAAGAAACTTTAATTTCTGATTGTTTAGAATACTTAATGGCATTTGAGAGATTGTTATCAACAATTCTTTCAAATTCTATTTTATTAATTTTAAAATAAAGGCAATCTTCAATGTCAGAAACTATTTTTTTATCATTAGCTTTTGCAACCGACATAAAAAAGTGAATTCTATCTTTTGTTAAAGCGCTTATGTCAATCTCTTCTTTCGCCTCATATTTTAAAACTCCATTGCCTGAAATATATGAAAGGTCCTCGTAAGAATTCGTCAGCATAGTAACAGCAGCTTCAATTTCATCTAAAATCTCATTTACAGCTTTATCTTTTACTTTATGTTTTATATAATCAAGATTTAAAGTAATTACACTAATTGGAGTTTTAATTTGATGAATTGTATCAACAATAAAACGTTTATTTTCATTTAACAAATTAACATTTTTTTCTATTTCTTTACTAAGCTTGTCCCTGTATTCGTTATAAATATCTTTTAATTCTTTTATCTCTTTTATAAAAGTATTTATCTCAACAGCCTCATTTTTTTTCATCTGTTGAATAATTTTTGCTATTTCGTTTGAAATTCTAAAAATCAGACAAAAATAAACTAAAAGAATTGCAAACACAACAAAGAAAAAAGTTAATAAAAACCTTCTTTTCAAGGCTGCTATATTTTTTGATAAATCTTTAGTAGAATAAACACTCTTAACAATAAGTTTATCCTCTGAATTATCAAACACACCATTAATCATATTATAAATTATAAGTCTATTTTTTTCTATATCAAGTTTTACTATTTTATCTTTTTTATTAAAAAGCTCCGTTATCAGTTCAGAAATAGTTTTTTTATTTTTTTTTGCACTTATAAGCATCTTATAAATGATTTTTTCATCAAATCCTATATCTTTTGCTATTTTTATAAAAGTATTATAACTCATATTTAACGCATCACTTATCGCCATTTTTTTTGATGGTTTTTTTCCAAAATTCATTTTTATAATCATATATTTTTCAATAAAAAATATATCAAGAACTTCTAAATCAGGAACATCTTCAAGAATTTTCTTATAAATTTTTTTAATTAAGTCATAAACATCAATAACGTAAGCTAATTCTAAAAGATATTTTCCATCAGAAGAACGTATAAGATAATATTTTTTAACATTCATAGAATAAGTATCTAAATGCGGATAAGAGATATCTATTCTTTTTTTGCCTTCAAAAACACTATCTAAAATATCTTTATAAATCTTAAAAACCCCTAAATCAAGTCCTATATCAGGCTTAAAACTTCCATCTATTATTTTATGGTTTTTATCAATAATAAATACTTCATAATGCCCGATTTCTGATTTATCTTCATTTAAAATTTCAGCACCCTTTGTTGCATCAAAAGCACCATCTCTATACAAAAGCTGCAATATTTCAAGCTTTCTTAAATTTTCATCCTCCATAGTTTTTAAGTAAAACTGGATCCTATCAAGAAGGGTTTTAAATCTCTCTTTGATTTTTAAAGAATATACATAATGTTTGTTTATAAAGTTTTGAATAAGAATCTCTTTTGAATAATTATATTGATTATAAAGAGCTATAAAAATAAAAATAAAAATAACAAAAAAAATGAAAAAAAAAGTCCGACTTAAATTGATACTAAACTTCAAACCTGTACCCTACTCCTACTACTGTTTTTATATAATCTTTGTCAAATTTTTTTCTGAGTTCATTAACTAACTGTCTAACAGGAGGGGCTTTTTTTATATCATTTCCCCATACATACTTTATAATTTTGTCATTACTAACAGTAAAATTAACATTTTTAAGAAGCAGATGTAAAAGTTTTTTTTCTTTTTTCCTTAAATTTATAGGGTGTCTGTTTTTAAATAAATCATCACTTTCAAAAACAAACTCGTAATCATCAAATTTTATAGATTTTTTCTTTTCAAGAAGGTGTTTGATTCTTACTTCAAGCTCGGCTGCGTGAAAAGGCTTTTTTATATAATCATCACAGCCATACTCATAAGCCTTTTCAAAATAATACCCTTCAGCCGCAGCCGTAACCATTAATATATTTCCCTCTTGCTTTTCTTCTCTTATAAATTTTACAAGCTCAAGACCGTCAATACCCGGAATATTGATATCAATTAAATAAAAATCATAATCATTTTTTTTTATAAGTTCTAAAGCTTTGCTACCATCATCTACAAAAGTGACCAAAAAATCATTATCTTCAAGAATTCTTTTTATGATTTTCATCATTTGTAAACTATCTTCTACTAATAAGACACTATACATTTTAAATCCCAAACTCCTCTTTTACTTTTTTAATAAGCTCATCAATTTTTCCGGCGTCTTTTCCTCCGCCTTGTGCAAAATCAGCCTTTCCACCGCCTTTTCCGCCAACCACAGGTGCAAATTTTTTAATCAAATCCCCCGCTTTAATATCAGCAACTTTACTAACTGCTACAAGCGTTACTTTTCCTTTGTTTTCACCAGCTAAAAACGCAACTAAATTATCAACTCTTCCTTTTAAATCAGTCGCAATTTCTCTTAAATTAGCATTATCGATTCTCTCAACTACAAAATTGACCCCATTCTTATTAACTGGTTTAATCTCTTTAACCGCCGCATGTTTTAAGGCTTTTATCTCTTCTTTTAAAGACTTTATTTCCTCTTTTTGTTTTTCAATAAATTTTTTAATATCGTTTGTTTTATTTTCAGCCTTAATTTCTTCAACTAAATCCCTAAAACCTCTTGCATATCTGTATGCGCTAAGACCGGCTACAGCTTCAATCCTTCTAACCCCTGCACTAACCCCGCTCTCTTTAGTTATATAAAAGCTGCCAATCTCAGCCGTATTTTTCACATGCGTACCACCGCAAAGCTCAACACTAAAATCGCTAAATTTCACAACTCTTACAATATCTCCGTATTTCTCACCAAAAAGCGCCATAGCCCCTTCTTTTTTAGCCTCATCAATTGGCATTTCCTTAACTTCTGCTTCAACCCCTCTTGCAATTACATTATTCACCATCCCTTCAATCTTACTAATTTCTTCTTTAGTTAAAGCCTTTGGATAAGTAAAATCAAACCTTAACCTGTTTGCCTCAACTAAAGACCCTGCCTGAGTTACGCCTTCTCCTAAAACTTTTCTAAGGGCTGAATGTAAAAGGTGAGTTGCTGAGTGGTGTTTTGCAATCTCTCGTCTGCTCTCATCTACTACAGCCTCTACCTCATCCCCTTTTTTAAGCTCGGCTTCTTCAACTTTAGATAAATTTCTATCGTCAAATTTTTTCGTATCAACAACTTTTGCTACAACTTTGCCATCTTTTAAAATCTCACCCCTGTCTCCAACCTGACCACCACTTTCAGCATAAAACGGAGTCTCTTCAAGCATTACCCAACCAGAGCCTTTAAGCTCTTTCACTTCATTCATATCTTCATCAAAAAGAGCCTTTACTTTAGTTTTATACTCAAGATATTCATACCCTACAAACTTATTGAGCTTATATTTTTCTAAATCTTTTAAATTTATTTTAGTATCTCCGCTCCCTTTCCAGTTTGCTCTTGCACGCTCTTTTTGTTCAAGCATTAATTTTTCAAATGTTTTAATATCCACTTTTTTATTAACTTCTCTTAACATATCCTGAGTTAAATCAAGAGGGAATCCGTAGGTATCATAAAGTTTAAAAGCAACTTCTCCGCTAAACGTATCTCCTGCGGTTTTGTTTAACTCCTCTTTAAAAATCTGCATTCCTTTATCTATTGTAGCAAAAAACCTCTCTTCTTCAAGTTTTATCGCATCTTTTATAGCTTCTTTTTTCTCTTTAAGCTGTGGATAAATATCTCCCATTTGATTTATTAAAGTATCAACTATCTTATACATAAAAGGCTCACGCATTCCAAGAAGATATCCGTGTCTAACTCCTCTTCTTAAAATTCTTCTAAGAACGTATCCCCTGCCTTCCCTGTCAAACCTTACTCCTTCACTGAGTAAGAAACTGACAGCTCTTATATGGTCCGCTATTACTCTGTGAGACGCCCCTCTTTTGTCTTTAAAATACTCTTTCCCGGTAATTTCTACAATTTTTTCAAGAAGCGGTCTGAAAATAGAAGTATCGTAATTGCTTTCAACTCCTTCAACCACGGCAGTAATTCTCTCTAAGCCCATTCCTGTATCGATGCTTGGTTTTGGAAGAGGAGTTAAATTTCCTTTTTCATCACGGTTATATTGCATAAATACAAGATTCCAAATTTCAAGAAATCTGTCCCCTTCTCCCCCTAAATAATCTTCCGGAGAGTTAAATTTATCGGCTCCCTGGTCATAATGAATTTCACTACAAGGCCCACAAGGTCCCGTATCTCCCATTTGCCAAAAATTGTCTTTATCGCCCATTTTTACAATTCTGTTTTTTGAAACGTACTTCTCCCATATTTTACCGGCTTCCTCATCGCTTTCGTGAATCGTAATCCACAGTCTGTCTTTATCAAGTTTAAGTACTTCCGTTACAAATTCCCAAGCATATGCGATAGCTTCTTCTTTAAAATAATCCCCAAAACTAAAGTTTCCAAGCATTTCAAAAAGAGTATGATGGCGGTTTGTATATCCTACATTTTCAAGGTCGTTATGTTTTCCCCCCGCTCTCATACAAAGCTGGCTTGATGTAGCTCTTGGAGGTGTAGGTGCCGGTTTTTCACCTGTAAAAATCGGTTTAAAAGGCACCATCCCGGCATTTGTAAATAATAAAGTGGGGTCGTCTGGCACAAGAGGAGCTGAAGGGTATATTTTATGCCCCTTTTTTTCAAAAAACTCTAAAAATTTTTTCCTTATATCCATTTAAGACCTTTTTTGTTAAAATTTTAACAAAAAATTAAATATATATTATAATGAAAGTGTCAAATGTATAATAAAGAGTTAAAAATACTCAAAAAAAAACAAAGACTAAGAGAAAGAAAAATTTATAATAATGTCACAGACCTTGCAAGCAACGATTATTTAGGACTTGCAGAAGATGAAGAAATACTTGATAGGGCGTATTTTGAAACTAAAAAACTAAAACTGCATGGTTCTAAAGCCTCACTCCTTGTAAATGGTTACAATTTAGCTCATAAAATGCTTGAAGAAAAGTTAAAAAAACTTAACAACTTTGAAGACGCTTTAATACTTGGAAGCGGTTTTTTAGCAAACCTTGCACTTTTTGAACTTGGAAGAAAGGGAGATTTGTTTTTAATAGATGAAGAGTATCACGCCAGCGGAATTATAGGAAGCAGACTAACCCAGGCAGAAGTCAGATTTTTCAAACACAACAACATAAACGATTTAAAACTAAAAAGCAAAGATTATAAAAATTTCAACAGGGTTTTTGTTGTAACCGAAGGTATCTTTTCAATGAGGGGAGATAAGGTAAAAAAAGAGATAACTAACTTTGCATACAATATCGGATATTTAATTATAGACGAAGCCCACAGCGTAGGGGTTTGCGGCAAACATTTAATGGGAATTACAGATGAATACAAATTAGACCCGAAAAAAACAATAAAAATGGGCACACTCGGAAAGGCTTTAGGAAGTTACGGTGCTTACATATTGGCAAAAAAAGAAATTATAGACTATTTAATAAACAGGGCAAAAAGTGTAATATATACAACGGCACTCAGCCCTATGGATACTTTAGCGGCATTTTATGCCATTGAAAAAATCGAAAAGAATCTGAGTTGTTTTAAACAAAAAATAGAAGAAAAAAAATTAATGTTTAATTCAGAATCTTTAATTAAAATTATTAATGCAACTTCAAACGAAGTCCTCCTTCAAAAACAAAAAGAACTTTTAAACAACGCCCGAGTCTTAGTCGGGGCAATACGCCCTCCTACTGTTAAAAGTCCTATTTTCAGAGTTATTTTACGGATAAATATAAAAAACGATATAATTTCTAAAACAATTAAATTCTTAGGTGATAAATGATAAAAAAAATTTTTGCTTTTTTACTTGTTTTAATTTTTATATTAATTGTTATTGCCCTAAGCTATATAGCCTACCTTTATGAATCGACAAAATTCACAGCTGAAAAAATAATATATTACACTCCTCCTCAAAGTGCTCTTTTTTTTGACAGAAACGGAAAACTAATAGATATAAGATATTCAAAAGAAAACAGGATTTATGTAAAATACAAAGACATTCCCGGAAGAATAATAGAAACCCTAATAGCAACAGAAGATACTTCTTTTTTCGAACACCCAGGAGTTAATTATAATGCAATTTTAAGGGCTATCATAAAAGATATAAAAGCGGGTAAAAAAGTAGAAGGGGCTTCAACCATAACCCAGCAGCTTGTAAGAAACATATATTTAAACAGAAAAAAAACAATTCAAAGAAAACTAAAAGAGATTTTTATTTCATTAAAAGTTGAACAAATCCTCTCAAAAGAAGAGATACTTGAGAGATATTTAAACCAAATTTATTTAGGCCACGGATACTACGGAATTAAAACAGCGGCTTTAGGATATTTTCACAAAGACCTTAAAGATTTAACCCTAAAAGAAATTGCAATGCTCATAGCCCTTCCAAAAGGACCAAGCCTTTATGACCCTGTAAAACATTACAACCTAAACATAAAAAGGGCTAACTGGATTTTAAAAAGAATGTATAATATAGGCTGGATTACGCCAAAAGAGTATAAAGAAGCAATTTTACAAACTCCAAAAGTATATAACACCATATTAACTCCAAAAGCACCTTATGCAGTTGATGCCGTAATAAAAAAAATAATAAAAGAATATCCAGATTTATTATCAAGAGGATATTATGTATATACAACAATAGACCTGCCAACCCAAAAACTTGCCCAAGAAGCAATAAAATGGAATTATAAAAGACTTCTTAAAATAAATAAAAAATTAAATCCTGATAAATTAAACGGAGCTTTAATCACTATAAATCAGCAAACCGGAGACGTATTAGCACTTGTTGGAGGGATAGATTACCAAAAAAGCAAATTCAACCGCGCAATCCAGGCAAAAAGAAGTATTGGAAGCGCTATGAAACCGTTTATATATCAAATTGCACTAAATCTTGGATTCAATCCCGCAAGCCTTATCCCAGATATAAGCAGAACTTTCAAAATACCGGGTAATACACCCCAAGAAGACGAAATATGGAAACCTAAAAACTATGAAAAAAATACTCTTGGACTCATTACTTTAAGAGAATCCCTTGTACACTCAAGAAACCTGGCAACTATCAACCTTGCAACTTCAATAGGTCTTAATAAGATAATATCAGGACTTGAAGCGTTTGGATTTAAAAATATTCCTCCAAACCTCTCAATTGTCCTTGGAAGCGTAGGACAAACACCTTGGACTTTGGCACAAAAATATACAATATTCAGCAATTACGGAATTAAAAGCTATTTACAAATAGTAAAAAAACTAACCATCCCAAAAGAAGAGATAACAATAAAATTTAAACAAAAACAAGAAGACATAGAACCTGATTTTCAAGCTTACTTAATTATAGATATGCTAAAAGACGTGGTTAAAAAAGGAACAGGAAGGAATGCAAAAGTAAAAGGAATTGAAATTGCCGGAAAAACAGGGACTACAAACAACTATGTAGATGCCTGGTTTTGCGCCTTTACACCAAATACCCAAACTATTATATGGTTTGGAAACGATGACTCAACCTCACTTGGAAAAGGAATGAGCGGAGGAAGGGTTTCAGCGCCTGTTTTTAAATATTTTTATCAAAAACTCTTAAAAATACATCCCGAACTTATAAGAAAATTCAAAATTCCAACAGGCGTAAAATTTTTTATAACCCCAAAAGGCCAAAAAGAGCTATTTACAAAAATTTCCCCTCCTCCAAACTCCCAGGAAATAAATGTTCCTGTTTTTTAAGCCTTAGAGCTTATAAAGCTTCTAATAATAATTAAACAAGCACCTATAACCTGATTTAAAGAAGGAATCTGTCCTAAAAAAACACAAATATCCCGCTTTGAAGCGATGAATATATCGACATTAAAGGAGTAAATTTCCATATAAAAGTAGCTAAAAGCATTTCAATTAAACCTCTTTTTTTCATCTTAACTCTTTTAATGAGAAATTATAATCATAAAAATTTTTAAGCCATTTATAATTTCTTTTTATATTTCTTTTAACAATATATCTGCAATCTTTTTTCGGATGCTCTTTATAAATTGAATTTGGAAAAAAAAGAGAAAAGAAAAAATTAAAAATTTTAGAACCTATTGAAGTATGATTTTTATAACAGACCTCAAACATTTTTTTATAAAGTTTTTTAGCACTTTTAAAATCTTTTTTTATTATGTATAAATTTAAAAGCATAGAATTCTTAAAAAAAGTGTCACTCTCACCACTATATTTAACTTTTACTTTTTTTAACTTTTCAATAGCTTTGTCAATATCATAAATTGCAAGATAATAAATAGAATTCTTAGGCATATATTTACAATACCTTTTATTTTCTATATTTTTATCCCAAAAAATTTCCCTTTCACAAAGATATCCTTTTAAAAAATTATCATCCATAATTTCAATTATCTTTTTTATTTCAAAATCTGTCATATCAAAAAGTTCTTTTTTATCAAAAATATCTAATACTTTTAATTTGTAATGTTTAAAAAAACTTTTGTTAAGTCGCCAAAAATGTTTTTTTGCAAACGCTTTTTTATCTTTTACAAAATAATCAAACTTTTCAAACTCTGCTTTGTTTGCAAGTTCGATTAACATCTTATCCGGGACTTTGGCGTAAGGCTTTAGCAATTCGGCAATTTTTTTATAATCTTTTGTTTCTAAAACAACATCGTATCCGTATTTTGCAAGGGATTTCTCTTTTTTAAGCATTTTTTCGGCTTTTCTAAAATCTCCGTTTTTTAAAGCCTCCCTAAATTTTTCAATATTAGTTTTATATCCCTTACAATCTACGTTATACAAATACGAATAATCTGACATTTTACCTGTGAGAATAAATTTTTCCATATCTTCAAATGAAAAAAATCTTCTATTACAACATATAAACAATTTTTTCTTTATCTCTTTATCACATATGATATCAACGGAATCAATAACCTTGTATTCATATGTTTTGCCGTTATACTTATAAACTGCTCCAAATAATAAAACCGAGAAAATCAAAAATACTATCTGTTTCATTTTTCATTTTTCACTATTAACTTTTCACTAAAATCTTTTACCATTTCCACCTCTCCTATAAGAGCGAGATATGCCGCATAAACATTCTCTTCACTAAAGTTTTTTAAAATTTCCCTTCTTTCGTAATCCCTTATACTCATAGCTTCGTCAAATTTAACGTTTATATCGCCGTATATAAAAATACCGTGTTCGTTTTTTACTACATTCTCGGCATCAAACTTGTCGTGCTTTGCTATAACCCTGATAATTCCGACACCTTTATTTATTAAATTATTAAGCTTTTCATAAACCTCCCTATCAAATACATCTACAAAAACATCCTCTTTGAAATATTTCTCCTTTAGATAATAAATAGTAACAATAAGAGTTGAAGGTGTAAAGGCCGAATAAATATGAGTTTTATCGGCTTCAAACTCAAGTATTTCTCCTGAATGAAGATGTTTAATATTATCAATGCTTCCGACTTTCACATCTCCTTTTAAAACATATATCTTCTCAATCGCTCCGGCGAAATGCGGCTTTGCTATATATTCGATTCCGCTTTTTAAATTCATTTTATAACTTTCAAACTCATCCGTCTTTTCTATTAAAACAACACTCACACCATTATTCTTAATCTCACCCTCACCAACAAGCTCTCCAAAAGGAACACCTAAAACTTCGGCAATAGCCCAGATGGTATTTATAGTCGGGTTGGTTTTGTTTTCTTCTATTTTAAAAAGTGTAGATTTCGCAACCCCCGCTTTTTTCGCAAGTTCGCTTAAATTAAGTCCTTTGTTTTCTCTAAAAAACTTTATTTTCTCTCCAAGCGTCATTTTAAGCCTTTTGTTTCTTTTAGAAAATTATAACACAATATTTGTTTCTTATTAACTGGATTAAAAAAAAGAATATAATTTTAAGAAGAGTGTTTATGGATAAACAGATACAGTTTCATATTAATACGCTCAAAAACAACATAAAAGTTATCAAAAAAAGGGTAAAAAGATTATGAATCTGACATAACTTTTAAGCCTCTCACCTCCATCTTTTTCCTGTTTTTTCCTCAAAATAAATATTTAATTTATTTTGGGCTTTAATATGATATACGCACTTATTGCGTTTGTAGTGTTTTTATTTATATCAAAAAGAGGTTTAAAAAACCTCAAATTTGGCAAGAAGTGATGAGATTCTTTTTTTGACTTCCTCTTTTCCAAGTACGCTTAAAAGTGCCGCTAAATCAATTCCTTTTGTATCTCCTACCATTGCAATTCTAAGCGGCGGCATTAGGAATTTCGGCTTAATGCCTTTAATTTTTAAAAACTCGTCCATAACATCGTGCCAATCAGGTGGAAGTTTTGGGTCTTTATCGTTTAAAAAGACCAAAAATTCTCTTAGATTACTTAATACTTCGTCTTTAAGGAATTTTTTAACCGCTTTTTCGTTATATTCACTTGGAGGCGTCAATATTTTTTCAATCTCTATTGCCATTTCTTTAAGGGTTTTTACTCTTTCTTTAAGCTCATCAATTAAAATCTCTTTTCTGTCATGGTCAATTATA
>JAMOSM010000152.1 GCA_027063075.1 Nautiliaceae bacterium
AATAGCCCTAAAAAGCCACAATAAAATCAAACAGTTTGTTAAACCTGTTTATATTGCAAATAAAAAAATGATAAAAAAAGCCGCAAAGCTTTTAAATTATGAAATTCCAAATGATTTTGAAATAATAGAAATTGAGGGAGAGTTTGAGATAAAACCTGGAATTATTGATAAAAAAGCGGGGGATTTCTCTTTTAGAAGTTTTAAAAAGGCAATTGAGCTTGCAAAAGAAAAAAAAGTCGACGCAATTACAACGCTTCCGATCAATAAAGAAAGCTGGGCTAAAGCCGGGGTCAAATACAAAGGCCATACGGAAGTTTTAAGAGATGTTTTTAAAAAAGACGCCATTATGATGCTCGGATGTCCTAAAATGTATGTCGCCCTTTTTACCGAGCATATACCTCTAAAAGAAGTCTTTAAAAAGGTAAAAAAAGAAAACCTCCTTAGATTTTTAATAGACTTTTACAATTCAACAGGTTTTGAAAATATAAAAGTATTAGCTCTAAACCCTCACGCAGGAGATGGGGGAATTTTAGGAGATGAGGAGATAAAAGAGATACTCCCTGCAATAAAAAAAGTAAATGAAATTTTAAAGAAAAAAATTTTTTACGGTCCTATTGTGCCTGATATTGCATTTGTTAAAAAAGAAGGAGTTTTTATTGCAATGTATCATGACCAGGGACTTGCACCTTTAAAAGCTCTTTATTTTGATGAGAGTATAAACGTCAGTTTAAATCTGCCTATTTTAAGAACATCGGTTGATCACGGTACAGCTTTTGATATTGCATATAAAGGTATTGCAAAAACCAAAAGTTACGAAAATGCGATAAAATATATCTTAAATCATAAAAATTGACATAAATCAAGAAAAAAAAATTTTCTTTAGATATAATTAATTAAAAAAAGGAGATTTTAATGGATTATCAAAAACTCATAAGATTTGAACACGAAAGTTTTATAAAATTTATTTATGCATCTGTAATGGTAAAAGAACAGGATACAAGACATAAACTTGAAGATATTGCTATGTTTAAATATCGTCATATGGTTTGGGCTATGCAGGATGCTGTACATAAAGGCGTTAAATTTAATATGGATTTTGATGAAAAAGAGATTGCTAAGATAAAAGTCGAAAGAGAAGAAGATTTACTTGAAGTATTAATTGATGACCTTGATAATAATATTGCACTATATGAAGGAATTGACGACCCTACTATTAACAGACTTAGAAGCGATGACAGTTATTTTATTGAAGAGCTTAGAAGACTTGATATTGAAGGTGAAATAACTGCATTTAACGAAAAAAGAGAACTCCCCGGAGTAGAGCTTGAAGAAAATGCAAAAGCGGCACTTGTATTTTTCTTAATGGAAGAAACATTTAAAGAATATGAACTTATAACAATTTACAGTTATCTGAAAGTACATAGCAATATTGCAATAGCTAACAGTGCTTTTACAGATTTAGCATACGATTCAATTTATCATCTTAAAAGATTTGCAGAACTTGCTGCAAAAATGGGAGTACTAACTCTTCCAAAACCTATTCCTCATGAAAAATACGAAAATATCGGAATTATAGAATTTTTAAAAGAAAACATTGAAGAAGAAATGGATGCAGAAAAACAATGCTTAATTTTAGCTGAAAAAATAGGTAATAAAGAACTAAGCGACTTTTTACTATTTATCTCACGCCAAGAAGTTTATCACGGAGAATTATTGCAAAGAGCTCTTAATGCAATTAATTCTAAGTAACCCTTTTTTTAGGGTTTTTTGCTTTTTTTAATAAATTTAATAAACTTAACTAAGTTTGTATTTTAAATTAACATAATATTATTTCTATTGGAAGACTAAAAGAGTCAAACACTTAAATGATAATAAGAAAAGCAAAAGGAAGAATTAAGAATATTTAGCAAGTACTTCCTCTGCTTCTTTATATCCAAGTTCGAACGCTTTTTTATTAATTTCTACAGCTTTTGGGGGAACAGTCTCAATCATTGCTTGATATACTAAGTCTTTATCAATATTATTCATTCTTGTTGCAATAGCAAGTGCTACAACTGATTGAGTAATCACATTTCCAACCTGCTCTTTTGCAATAGTAATTACTTCAATAGGAAACATTTTCCATCTAGCTTTATCATCTTCTGTAGGATAAACTAGATTTGGTTCATAAACTATAATTCCACCTTCTTTTACACCATCTTTAAATAATTGATAAGATTTATCAGCAACACTTAGCATAAAATCAATCTCACCATCTACAGCATAAGGATATAAAATTGGCTCATCATCTAAGATAATATCAACTTTTGTAGGACCACCTCTAACTTGAGAAGTATAAGTACCAACTTGCACTCCATATTTTCCAGCTTTTACATAAGCTCTTGCCAAAATTTCACCAGCAAGAAGGACACCCTGTCCTCCAACTCCTGTAAATCTTAGTTGCTTTCTCATGAATTACCCCTTACTCTGTCAATTAATTTATAATATTCTTCACAATATTCAGGCTCTTCTACCTGGTATAAAACACCTCTTGGAAATTTTCCTTGTTTTTTGAGCTCATATTGCTCTTGAGGGCTTAGCTTATCCCATTTAGCTTTTGGAATTAAGTTACCTTCAATCCAATCCATATTTTTCTTAGCATTTGCAAGCTTATTTTTTCTACCGAAGTTTACGTGACAATTTGAATGCACATCAAAGAAACTAAATCCTTTATGCTCAAAACCTTTTACAAATAGTCTCTCTAATTTTTGAGCTTCAGCTACGCTTTCTCTTCCGATAAATGTAGCTCCTGCACCTTTAGCAAGTTCTGCCGGGTCAAATGTTGGGTCGATGTTACCATACTGAGTAGTTACACTCCAAGCTCCTTTTGGAGTAGTAGGTGAAACCTGACTGTTTGTAAGACCATAAATAAAGTTATTTATTAAAACAAAATTTAAATCAATATTTCTTCTACATCCGTGAATTGTATGGTTACCACCAATTGCAAGCCCATCCCCATCACCTGCAACAACAATTACGTGTTTATCAGGGTTTGCAAGTTTAATACCTGTTGCATACGCCACAGTTCTTCCGTGAGTTGTATGTACAGTATTTGCATCGATATAACTACTAAATCTTCCTGAACATCCGATACCTGATACTATACAAATATCGTTTTTATCCCATCCAAGCTTTGCAAAAGCTCTAATCATAGCTTTCATAATAATACCATCACCACATCCCCAACACCAAAGTGTCGGCATCTTATCAGTTCTTAAATAATAATCATAATTAAATGCCATCTTTTACTCCTTTTTATTTTGCTGCCATTTCTTTTAGTTTCGCTTTAATTTCAGCCGGACTTATAGGTCTTCCGTTTGCTTTAAATAAAGTATCAAAAGTTTCTGCTTTTCTTCCACTTGCCCTTTGAATTTCTTTAAAGTATTGACCTTTATTCATTTCAGTTACAAGTACTTTATCAAATTTTTTACACACTTCATCTATTTTCTCTTCCGGACTTGGCCAAAGTGTAATTGGTCTAAATAGTCCTACCTTAATACCTTCTTCTCTTAGCTGTTTAATAGCTTCTTTAACTGCTAAACTTACACTTCCATAAGCAATTACAGCCATATCAGCATCATCAAGCATAAATTCTTCATAACTCTCAATCTCATCTTTATGCGCTAAAATTTTATTAAATAGTCTATCGATTAATTCTTGACACATTTTAGCGTCTTCAGTTGGGAAGCCTGTTGGCCCGTGGTGAAGCCCGGTAATATGATATCTGTAACCTTTAAAGAATGGATTAAGTACTGCCGGCTCATCCGGACCTACATTATATGGTTCATAAGTTAAAGGGTCACCTTCATAAACTTTTCTATTTACAATATTTTTCTCAACTTCATCCTTATCAGGTAAAACTGCTTTTCCTACCATATGTCCAAGTGTTTCGTCTAGTAACACAAACACAGGTGTCATAAATCTCTCAGCTAAGTTAAACGCCCTGACTGTTTCTGTATAACACTCTTCAAGACTTCCTGCACATAGTGTAATTGATTGATAATCACCGTGAGTTGGTGCTTGAGCTTGAAGAATATCACCTTGTTGCGGTCTTGTTGGAAGACCAGTTGATGGACCACCTCTCATTACGTTTGTAATTACAAGAGGAACTTCTGCCATAAATGCAAGACCGATTTGTTCAGATTTCAAACTAATACCAGGACCTGATGTATTTGTCATAGACTTAACACCACTCATACTCGCACCAAGTGCAACTGAAATACCTGCTATCTCATCTTCCATTTGAATAAATACACCACCTACTTTTGGAAGCAATTTACTCATTTCATGAGCAACTTCACTTGATGGAGTAATTGGATATCCACCAAAAAATCTACACCCAGCATCAATTGCCGCAAGTGCTGCTAATTGGTTTCCTGTACTTACGATTTCTCTTGGCATTACGCTTCTCCTTTTAGCTTTTTAACTTCATTTAGTTTTTTAAATTTATATTCATCTCTTTCTGCTACAAAAATACAAAAATCAGGACATTCAAGTTCGCACTCTTTACACCCAATACACCACTCAGGATGGCTAACTTTTACCATTTGACCTAAAATATTGTGTGGGTCCGGAACCATCTCAAGTACTCCAGTTGGACAAAACTCAACGCAAAGCTCACAGCTTTTACAAATTGCTTCATCTACCCAAACAGGCGTATTTTCTGGCGCTTTTAATTTAAAATCTACATTCATAGCCTTATCTCCTTTTTTTAATTTATTTTATAATAACAAAAATAAGATTAAACTAAGCCTATTTAAAAAAGCTTAAAACTTTTTTGAGTAAAAATGTAACATTTTTTATAAAAAACTTATTCCTCTGACACTTAGAGTTTATAAAATAAAAAAACCCAAAGAAATGGGCTTATTTTCTCTCTTTTAGAGCTTTTGCTACTGTAGCTCCAATATCTGCAGGAGATTCAACAACATACGCCCCAGCTTCTTTTAATGCAGCCATTTTCTCAGCCGCTGTTCCTTTGCTTCCGCTAATAATAGCCCCGGCATGCCCCATCCTTTTGCCTTTAGGAGCGGTTTGACCTGCAATAAACGCAATTACAGGTTTTGTAATTTGTTCTTTTATAAGTTTTGCTGCCTGAATTTCAAGATCTCCTCCGATTTCACCAATCATAACAATTGCTTCTGTTTCAGGGTCTGCTTCAAACATTGGTAATAGCTCTTTATAGCTAAGTCCAATAATCGGGTCACCGCCAATACCAACCGCTGTTGTTATTCCAAGACCTTCTTTTACAACCTGATTACTCGCTTCATAAGTTAAAGTACCAGATTTTGAAATAAGTCCTACATTTCCTTTTTTGAAAATATGTCCTGGCATAATTCCAATTTTACACTCTTCTGCC
>JAMOSM010000153.1 GCA_027063075.1 Nautiliaceae bacterium
CCGGGATTTTTTACTTAAATTTCAGTGTTTGACACTAGTTATTATTACAAAGTTTAATTTTGCCGCATATACTAAATTTTATTGATAATTTTTAAATACATAATTAAAAATTTACTAATATTTTAGATTCCGAGTTTCAGAAAGTTTGATTTTACGGAGATTTTAAAGCATTGGCGTCCCCGGCGCGATTCGAACGCACGACCTTCGCCTCCGCAGGGCGACGCTCTATCCAGCTGAGCTACGGGGACAGGAATGAAATTATATCAAAAATTTTAAAATAATACAATAACAGCTGCAATTGCAAAACCTCCATCATGAGATATTGAAAGGTCTGCTTTTTTAATATTAAATTTTTGTAGTGTCTTTTGGGAAAAATAGGGTTTGTTTTTTTCATTTTTTAATATTTCTATATCTAAAAAAGAACACTCTTTTCCTATTCCTGTGCCTAGTGCTTTTGAAAAAGCCTCTTTTGCAGCAAAATATCCTGCAATAGAAGCATAAGATGAGGCAAGATTTTGTTCTTTAGAAGTCAAAATTCTGTTTAAAGCTTTTTTATTAAATTTTTTAATCATATTTTCTATTCTTTTAATTTCTACAATATCAATTCCTATCATTGAATAACGAACTCCGTAAAATATACATTTCTTATCTCTCCTGTAGTTAAAATTTCATTTACTTTTCTTTTAATCTCTTCTTTTAATTTTTCCTTTCCTTTAGCTGTTTGAATTTCTTCTACTGTTTTTGAAGATAAAATTCTAATAATTAAATCTCTGATAGCAGGAAGTTTTTTATCAATTTCTTGTTGTAGTTCAGGAGAGTCAAGTTCAAGGTCGATTTTACATTTTAAATATCTGTTTGCATTGTTTGATACTAAATTTACTATAAAAGGGTCTAAAGGATAAATAGGTCCTATTTCAGTCATACTTTGTACTTTTTTCTTTTTTTCAACTTTTTGGGGTTCTTGAGGAGTGTTTTCTTCTTCATTTCCGCTAAGTAAAAAATAAGCAACTAATCCTCCTATAATGAGTAATAATAAAAGCAATACCACTATTACTACTAAAAGAAGTTTATTACCGCCTTCTTTTTTTTCTTCTACTTCCTGGTTTTCTTTTTCTTCAGCCATATTAATCCTTTTTGATTGTGTTATAATTTTAACAAAAAAGGTATCAATTTGATAACCAAATTTCTCTATTATATCGGCTATTTTTTGATTAATTTAATTAAGGGGTTTGGAAGTTTTACTATTTTTCAGCTTTCTGTTATTAAACTTATGTTTAAACCGCCTTTTAGAGTTAAAGAGTTGCTCTCTCAGATGCAATTTATGGGATATGGTAGTTTAGGTGTTATATTTTTAACCTCTTTTTTTACAGGACTTGTGGAAGCTGTTCAGCTTTATAACGGTTTTCATAAGTTTGGAGTAGAGGATTTTATGGGATATACTATATTTATTTCTATTGTAAAAGAATTAGGTCCTGTTTTTGCAGCTTTAATGGTAATAAGCCGTGGTATTAGTGCCTATGCAGCTGAACTTGGAAGTATGAGGGTAACTGAACAGATTGATGCTCTTGAAGTTATGGCTGTTGATTCAAAACAGTATCTTATTGTTCCGAGGATTTTAGCTACAGTTATTTCTTTACCTCTTTTGATAATATTTTTTGATGCCGTTTCAAATATAGGGGCTTATTTAATTTCTGTTTATTCTTTAGATGTTAATGGATATGCTTATTTAGATAATTTAAGACAGTTTGCAGAAATGAGAGATGTAAATGAGGGGATTATAAAAGGGATAGTTTTTGGATATATAATAAGCGCAATAGGAACATATATAGGTTATAATACAAGAGGCGGTGCTAAAGGGGTAGGGCAAAGTACCACAAAAGCCGTGGTTTATTCGTCTGTATCTGTCTTTATTGCAGATTATATTCTTGCAGCCTTTTTCTTGGTATTTTAATCTTTTGCTTTTCTTATCCAAGATGGAATATCAAGAGTATCACTGTCTAATTCGATACTGTCTCCTGAAACTTTCTTTTTCATAAGAAGTTCATTTACTTTATTTTGCACTTTAATATCCGGTTTGTTTGAGGGCTTATTATCTTTTTCAAATCCAGTTGCTACTATTGTTACTTTAATTTCATCCGGGGCAAGAGAATTGTCTGTTGTTGTACCAAAAATGATATCCGCATCATCATCAGCTTTTTCATAGATTAAGTTCATACTCTCTTCCATTTCAACTAATGGATAATCTTCGTGAAGTGTAAAATGAACAAGTACGCCCATTGCTCCATCAATTGAGATATTATCAAGAAGAGGTGACTCAATTGCTTTTTTGATTGCGTTAAATGCTGCATTTTCTCCTTTTTCTTCACCAACTCCCATAAGTGCAAGACCTTTGTGAGACATTACTGTTTTTAGGTCGTTAAAGTCTACGTTGATATCATTTTCTCCATAGCTTATTACCATATTAGCAATACCGCTTACAGCTTTATATAAAACATCATCTACTAAACTAAAAGCTTCCCTTCTTCCTACGTTTCTATCAATTATTGTTAGGATTTTGTCATTTGGAATTACAACTATTGAATTTGCTTCGTTTTTTAATTCGTTTGTTCCTATTTCTGCTAACTTTCTTCTTTTAGGTCCCTCAAAAGTAAAAGGTTTTGTTACAACCCCAATTGTTAAAGCGCCAATTTCCCTTGCCGCTTTAGCTATAATAGGTGCAGCTCCTGTTCCTGTTCCTCCTCCCATTCCGGCTGAAATAAATACTAAATCCGCTCCCTTTAATGTATCTTTTATTTCCTCATAACTCTCTTCAGCTGCCTTTGCGCCAAGTTCTGGTCTCATTCCTGCTCCAAGCCCTTTTGTTAAGTTGCTTCCAAGCTGGATTTTTTTGTGGGCTTTTGAAGTTTTTAGAGCCTGCATATCTGTATTTGCTGCAATAAGTTCTACATCTTTTATTCCCTTTTCAGCAATATAGTTAATCATATTGTTACCACCGCCGCCAACACCGATAACTTTTATTTTTGGTCCGTCATTCATTTCGTTTATTACAAATAGTTCTTCCATTGTTCCATCCTTTCTTAAAATAAATTGCTAAACCAGGCTTTTAATTTTTGAAGAAGACCGGGTTCTTTATCGTTCATAATGTTTTTAATGTCTTCTTTTTCTGTTTTTTTTGTAGGTTCTTTTGTTAAAACTGGAGTTGTTATCTCTTCTAATGAATATCTGCTTCTAAAGTTTCTGTTTGAATCAATTTCATATGTCAAGCCTTCTTTTTTTCCATATAATAAAAGACCTATAGGAGTTGCAAATTCCGGCGCTTTTAGATTTTCAAAAAGACCGTCTATGTTTTTTGGAATGCCGACTCTTACCGGCAGCCCTTCAAAAAAAGCTGATGCTATTTCTTTTATATTGTAAAAATTAGTAAATCCTCCTGTTAAAACTACTCCAGCACCTATTTTGTTTTTAAGGCCTGAATCTTCTATCTGTTTATGCAAAAGTAAAAATGTCTCTTCAATTCTTGCACTTATTACCTGAGTAATTGTTGTAATTGAGGCTTTTTGTTTTTCTTCTTCATTACCTATTACTGAAATTTCAATTAAATCTTCTTCATTTTTTACATATTCTTCGAAATTTAGTTTAATTGCTTCTGCATCTGCAAGGGGAGTGTGAAGTGCCATTGATAAATCATTTGTTATGTGGTGGCTTCCAACCCCTAAGTAATCGGTATATCTTAAAGCTTTGTTTATAAAAATTGCTAAATCAGAAGTTGTTGCTCCTATGTCAATTAAAGCTACTCCAAGTTCTTTTTCATCTTCTTTAAGTACCGAAAGACCGCTTGCGTATCCTGCTGCTACAATGTTTTCTATTTCAAGTCCTGCAAGCTGCAAAGTTTTTTTAAGGTTTTCAATTCCGCTTTTTTGAGCTGCTATTATATGTAAAGACACTTCAAGCCTGCTGCCGCTCATTCCCGCTGGGTCTTCTATATCGCTTAAGTTATCTACTTTAAAATTATAAGGAATTGCCTGAAGAAGCTGATACTCTTGCGGGATGTTTGCATTATAAATTGCAGTTTGTATAACTCTGTTTATCTCTTTTATTGTAATTTCGTTTCCGGGTACATTTACTATTCCATAACTTGTTATGCTTTTTGTGTATGCCGATGAAATTGAAACTATAGCTTTTTTTATATCAATTCCGGCTACTCTTTTAGCATCGTTTAAGGCTTGTTTTATAGATTTTGAAGCATTATCTATATTAGTAATGGCTCCTTTTTTTATTCCTTTACTTTTAGCAATACCAACACCGCTTATGGAAATATTGTCTAATCTTTCATCATAGTTTGCAATTACTGCCGTTGTTTTAGAGCTTCCTATATCAACTGCTAAAATATTTCTCAACCTTAATCCTTTATATAATTTACTATTTCGTATTTTTGAGAAAGTTCTTTTATTAAATCGCTTAATAATTCCTCGTTTATTAGAGCTTCTGTTAATGAATATACATATTGTCTGTTTTGCTCAAATTTTTGTTTATCTAAAAGTTTTTGTTCTTTTATTCTATATAAAACGGCATATTTAGGATTTTCTTGAGGCAATAACACAAAAGAATTTGGATTTTGTGATTTAAATAGTATAAATAGAAATTCTTGCGCATATAAAGGAGGAAGTTTTTTTATTTTATTAGCATCATATTTTGTAATAAAGCCTAAATTTTCGCCTTTAAATGTTGTTACCATTTTTTTTGCATTTTCTATTAATGCAAGTGTTGCTTTTTTATCTATTAAATCTTTTATTACTTGTGATTTTGCTTCTTCAAATGAAAGGGGTTTTGGTTTTATTTCTTCTATTAATTTTGCTGTAATATAGCTGTTTTTATATACAAAAGGTTTTAGGTATCCCTCAGCTAATAATGTTTGCATTTTATCATTAGGAATAATGTCGTTATTTTTTGTAACTGTTTGTATTACATAATTACCTTGAGAATTTTTAAGTTTTTTATATGCTATTATTGCCTCTTTTTTTAATTTATGTGCTGAGTAATCTTTTTTTACCTCTTCTTTTGCTTTTTCAAAACTTAAAATTTCACCTTTTTGGTTTTTATAATTTAATTTGTTTTCTTCATAAAACGATTTTAGCTCACTCTCTTTTACAGGTTGATTTAGAGGAATTTTTACAAAAGCTATTTTATATTTTTCTGCTGAAAGATAACTGTTTTTATTTTTTTCCCAAAATTCTTTTATCTCTTTTTCATTTAGGGATATATTTATATTTTCTTTATTTAAATTTTTTTT
>JAMOSM010000154.1 GCA_027063075.1 Nautiliaceae bacterium
TTAACTCCTAAAAGTAAAAGAACAATTCCAAAAAGCAAAGGCATTAAAATTTTCATATATCCCTCAAACCTTTTATAAAAAAACCAGAAAAGATAAAGACAAAAAATATTAAAAAGCCCAAAAAAAACATATTTTCCAAAATAATTAAGACCTTTTATTAAAATATTGTCAATTCTATAAAGTCCGTAAAGCCCCATAATCAGCCCTATAACTAATCCTATATGACTTTTCAAATTTTTCCTTTTTGATAAATTATACCATTTTTGATAAAATTTTTGCAAAAAGGAAAAGCTTGAAAAAACTCTATTTAGCATCACTTGGATGTGTAAAAAACCTCATTGATTCTGAAGTTATGCTTGCAAAACTAAAAAATGAATACGAACTAACTCAAGAGTTAAAAGAAGCAGATTTAATCTTAATAAATACGTGTGGTTTTATAAATCCTGCAAAAGAAGAGTCAATAGATACCATATTAGAACTTGCAAACGGAAAAAAAGAAGATGCAAAAATAGTAGTAGCAGGATGTCTTAGCGAAAGATATAAAGATATCTTGCCAGATGAAATACCAGAAGTTGATATCTGGACAGGTGTTGGAGATTTTGGAGATATAGATAAAGTTATAAAATCAGGCAAAAAAAAGTATTTCTCTCCAAGAGTCTATTTAATTCACAACGATGAAAGAGTAATTACCGGAAGCAATTACCACGCATATATAAAACTCAGTGAAGGATGTAACCAAAAGTGTGCTTTTTGCGCTATTCCATCTTTTAAAGGACGCCTTCAATCAAGAAGTATAGAAGAGATTATAGATGAAATTAAACGTCTAAAAGAAAAAGGCTACAAAGACTTCTCACTCGCAAGTCAGGACAGCAGCTCGTATCTTAGAGATAAAGGAATAAAAGACGGGCTTGAGAGACTTATTGACGAAATTGACAAAATCGATGGAATAAATGTCAGAATTTTATATCTATATCCTGCAACTACAACAAAAAAACTCATAAGAAAAATACACTCTTCAAAAAATGTAGTAAATTATTTTGATATCCCAATTCAACACATCAGTGAAAAAATGCTTAAAATTATGAAACGCCCAGGAAGCGTAAAAAGATTAAAAGAACTTTTAAACGAAATGAAAAAAGAAAATTCTTTTGTAAGAACATCCGTAATTGTCGGACATCCGGGTGAGAGTCATAAAGATTTTGAAGAACTTCAGAGATTTTTAGAAGAGTTTAAGTTTGACAGGGTTAATGTTTTTGCTTATTCAGACGAAGAAGGAACTGCAGCTTACAAAAGAAAAGATAAACTTCCAGATGCAGTAATTGAAGCAAGGGTAAAAGAACTTGAAAAAACAGTAAAAAAAACCACTCAAGAATCACTTAAAAAATATTTAGATAAAGAAATAGAGTGTTATTTAGACGGACTTACAGAAGATGGGCTTTTTTATTCAGCAAGACCAAAGGTGTGGGCTCCTGAAGTTGATGGAGACATTTTAATAAACGAAAGTGAAATAGAAGAGCTTGAAGTTGGAAAACTATATAAAGTAAAAGTAACAGAACTTGCAAAAGACCAGCTAATAGGAAAAATCATTGACTAAAAACCTTTTAGCTTTTTCAGGAGGAGTTGATTCATCAGCTCTTTTTTTCTGGCTGCTTGAAAAAAATATCCCTTTTGACATTGCAATTGTAAATTACCACACAAGAGAAACAAGCAATGAAGAAGTTGAATACGCAAAAAGTCTTGCAAAAGAATACAACAAAAAAATTTTTATAAAAGATTGCAAACTCTTAAAATTCAGTGAAAAAACGGCAAGAGACTGTAGATATGAATTTTTTGAAGAAATTATAAAAAAAGAAAACTACGACACTTTAATTTTAGCTCATCAGTTAAATGACAGGTTTGAATGGTTTTTAATGCAATTAAGTAAAGGGGCCGGGGTTAAAGAACTAATAGCTATGGAAAAATGGGAGGAGAGAGAATTTTATAAAATATATAGACCTTTTTATAATAAATCCCGCAAAGAAATTATAAACTATTTACATAAAAACAATATTAAATATTTTATAGATAAAAGTAATTTCGATAAAAAATATAAAAGAAACTTAATCCGTCACGATTTTTCTAATAAGTTTATTGAAATGTTTGAAAAAGGAGTAAAAAGAAGTTTTGAATTCTTAGAAGAGGATAAAAAACTTTTAGTAGATACCCAATGGAAAAAAATAAAAGAGCTCTATTTTTTTAAAAAATCTCATCCTAAAAAGGATATAAAAAAAGTAGATTTAATTTTAAAAAGACTCAAAATTCTTCCCACAAAAGCCCAAAAGGATGAAATTTTAAAAACCAATTTTAACTGCGTAATACAGGGAAAAATAGCTATCGACTCAAACAAAGACAAAATTTTTATAGCCCCTTATGTTAAAATTCCACTTACTAAAGAACAAAAAGAGTTTTTTAGAGTTAATAAAATTCCTCCAAAAATAAGAAGCTATATAGCAAAGGAAAAGTTATGCACTACGTTATCTACGGAGACATCCACGGATGCCTTGAAGAGTGGGAAGAACTGAGAAAACTTATACCAAAAAATTCATTTGAAATAAGTGTAGGAGATATTTTAGACAAAGGACCTTACCCTGTAGAAGCTTTACGTTATGCAAAAAAAAATAAAATTTTTACTATTATGGGAAATCACGAATATAAACACATAAGAAAATACTGGGGAAGAAAAGTAATTCTTGATGAAGACCAGCAGCGTGTTTATCCTCAGCTTAAAAGAGAAGATTTTGAATTTATTGAAAGTATGCCCTTTTTTTTAAAACTAAACCACTTAACAGTAGTTCATGCTGGAATTACTAATAGAATAAGATTAAACAACCCTCCTCTAAACATACTAACCTTGCTCTTATTTCTAAGAGAAGTTGATGAAAATGATAAATTTTTGCCACTAAATCACACATACCCAAAAGCAAGATACTGGGCTGACGTATATGACGGACACGAAGGGTTTGTGGTATATGGGCATAATCCATTTACAGATGTTAAAAAAAACAGATTCTCCCTTGGAATTGATACAGGTTGCGTTTATGGAAACAAATTAACAGCAGTCGTTATAAACAATACTCTAAAGCCTTGGGAATATGAGATTATACAAGTAAAAGCAAAAAAAGCATATGCTAAGCTAAACTTTCCTATAAATACTCCTTGACAAAGAAATATTTTTTACTTATAATTTCAATCCACAAGGGCCTGTAGCTCAGCTGGTTAGAGCAACCGGCTCATAACCGGTTGGTCGCAGGTTCGAGTCCTGCCAGGCCCACCATTTTTGCCTCGGTAGCTCAGTCGGTAGAGCAAGGGACTGAAAATCCCTGTGTCGGCGGTTCGATTCCGTCCCGAGGCACCATCAAAATTCCAATAAATATTCTCAGACACTTTATTTTAAGAACTTAACAAAACAACTTCTATTTATAAAAATCCCATAAAATATTATTTTTTTTGATATTATTCAATAAAAAAAGGGCTTTTATGTTAAATGACATTTCTTTAAAAGAGGCGTTTGAACTTGTTTTAAAAAACATCACCCCAACAACTCTTACAAAAACCATTTCTTTAAACCAGGCATTAGGAGAGTTTTTAGCAGAGGATATTATTGCAAAAAGAGACGCTCCTGCTTTTAGCAATTCAGCAATGGACGGATTTGGTTTTAAACATTCAAACAGTAAAAAACTAAAAATAATAAAAACAATTTATGCAGGTGATAAATTTGAAGATTTTGAATTAAATGAGGATGAATGTGTAAGAATTATGACAGGGGCAAAAGTCCCAAAAAATGTAAATACGATAATTCCTATTGAAAAATGTTTAAAAGTTACAGATAAATATATAGAAATTCCTGAAATAAAAAAAGGCGCAAATGTAAGAGTTAAAGGAGAAGAAATAAAAAAAGGGGAAATCTTAATCCAAAAAGGTGAAGAAATAACTCCAGAAACCATAGCCCTTCTTGCAAGTCAGGGAATATATTTTGTAAAAGTTTTTATAAAACCAAAAATTGCTATATTATCAAGCGGAAATGAACTAAAAGAACCCTGGGAAAAAGCAAATGATGATGAAATTTATAATGTAAATTCCCACGCTATAAAGGCACTGCTTCAAAACAAAGGTTTTAATGCGGAAATTATAGGAATAATTCCTGATAATTTTGAAAAAACAGTTGAATTTATAAACTCTTTAAAAAATTATAACGTTATTATTACAAGTGGAGGTATAAGCTTTGGAGATGCCGATTTTATATTTAAAGCCTTTAAACAAAACGGATTAAAAGAACTCTTTCACGGAATAAAACTAAAACCGGGACGCCCAACAATGGTGGGATTTATGAAAAAAACTTTGGTATTTGCAATGCCTGGAAACCCTATTAGTTCATATTTAAACACGTTCTTTTTAGCAATACCGGCCCTTAGAAAACTAAGCGGGGCAAATAAATATTATTACAACTTTGTATATGCAAAAAACAAAAACGAATTTAAATTAAACCCAAAAAAAGCTCATACCGCTCTTGGAGTATTAAAATATGGAGAGTGGGAAGTTATAAATAACTATAAATACGGTTCATCAATGCTAAGTGCTTTAGCAAAAGCCAATTCATTAATAGTAGTAGATGAAGGAAAAGAAAAGATTAAAGAAGATTTAGTTAAAATTATTCCTTTTAATACTGATTTTGTAAAAAAAGGGATGTTTTTTAACTAATCTTCAATAAGTCTGATAATAGTCCCTTGTCCAAGGAAATCAACCACTTCATTTCCGTCTTTGTCTTTTGACGTAACCACTTTCACATCTATATTTTTAACTCCATCCGCTTCAAGTTCCTGAGCTTGTTGCTGAAGATATAAAATAACCTCTTTTATTCCGTCTGTCGGATAAACTCCGTTATAAAGTTTGTTTGATTCAACTCTAACACCTGCATAAGCAATTGTTACACACTCATGTCTTTCTTGAATTTCTCCAAAGCTTAAAATCATATTTTCTAAATCTCTTGCCATTTTTTCTCCTTTTTGTTAATTATATCAAAATATGAGAAATTTTTAACTTAATTTTGATTTATAATTT
>JAMOSM010000155.1 GCA_027063075.1 Nautiliaceae bacterium
CAGGGTTATTGATTATATACGTGTTTCAGTTACAAGCAGGTGTAATTTCCGCTGTCTTTACTGTATGCCAAACACTCCTTTTGAATGGGAGCCAAAGGAGAATGTTCTTTCATATGAGGAGATGTTTGAATTTTTACGTCTTGCAATAGATGAGGGAGTTAAAAAGATACGTCTAACAGGAGGAGAGCCTCTTTTAAGAAAGGATTTGGATAAATTTATAAAAATGCTTTATAATTATAAACACTCTCTCGATTTAGCCCTTACGACAAACGGATATTATTTAAAAGAAGAGGCTAAAAAACTAAAACAAGCGGGTCTTAAAAGGGTAAATATTTCACTTGATAGTCTAAAACCTGAAGTTGCTGCAAAAATAGCCCAAAAAGATGTATTGCAAAAAGTAATTGAGGGAATAGATGAAGCTATAAAAGTAGGACTTAAAGTAAAATTAAACACAGTTGTTATGGGCGGTATAAACGACGGTGAAATTTTGGACCTGCTTGATTTTGCAAAAAATAAAGGCGTAACGATAAGATTTATAGAGTTTATGGAAAACGAAAGGGCGTATCCTGGTATAAAGAGTGTTAGAAGCGATAAGATTTTGGAAAAAATAGCTTCTAAATACTCTTTTAAAGAACTTCCAAAAGCTAACAGTGCAAGCAGGTATTTTCAAACGGATGATGGGTATGTGTTTGGTGTAATTGAACCCCACAGTGACGATTTCTGTAAAAGCTGCAACAGAATCAGATTAACGGCTGAAGGGTATTTGATACCTTGTCTGTTTTTTAATGAGAGTTATAATATAAAAGAAGCTATAAGAGAGGGTGATATTCAAAAAGCGGCTGAAATTTTAAGGGAAGTTGTAAAAAACAAACCCGAAAAAAACGACTGGCAAGAAGAGGAAGTCTCAACCAGGGCTTTTTGGGAAACAGGAGGGTGAAATGAAAATAAAATACAGAAAAAATGAAAACTGGTCAATGATAAATTTCAGAACTATTGATGTTGATGCGATAGAAGGATTAATAAAAGAAAAACTTTCATTAAAAGAGAGTGTGGATTTGGATATTATTGATATAAAAATAGAAATTGATGATGATGAGTTTATTGTGCATGTGTTTTATGTAAGGGAGGGGGATGAATAATATAAAAAAAGCCGCAAATGAGATAAAAAAGGCAAAGTATCTTTTAATTAATGCCGGGGCTGGAATGGGGGTTGATAGCGGACTGCCTGACTTTAGGGGTAATGAAGGGTTTTGGATGGCGTATCCCATTGCTAAAAAGCTTGGACTTAACTTTCAGGCACTTGCAAACCCTGCCTGGTTTGATATAAATCCGCGTCTTGCTTGGGCTTTTTATGGGCACAGGCTAAACCTTTACAGAAACACAACTCCCCACAGGGGATTTGAAATATTAAAAAATCTTCCTCACAATAAATTTGTTTTTACATCAAATGTGGATGGACAGTTTCAAAAAGCCGGGTTTGATGATAAGAAAATAGTTGAAATTCACGGAAGTATCCATTATCTCCAATGCAGTGTCCCTTGTGGTGATGAGATTTGGGAAAACAATGAAGAAGTTGAAGTGGATATGGAAAAATTTGAGGCTTTAAACATTCTAAAATGTAAGTTTTGCGGAAGTGTCGCAAGACCTAACATTTTAATGTTTGGAGATTTCAGGTTTGTCGAAAAAAGAGTTGAAGTGCAGCTTGCAAGATATGAATATTGGTTAAGTCAAATTGATGATAAACTTGTAATTTTAGAAATTGGAGCCGGAAAAGCCGTACCTACAGTCAGATATGAAAGTGAAAAAATAAAAAATATGTTTAATGCGACTTTAATCAGAATAAATCCACGGGAAGCTGACGGAGCTGATATTGAAATTCCACTTAGGGCAAAAGAGGCTCTTGAGAAGATTGAGGCTTATTTATGATACAATTTTAAAAAAAGGAAATGTATGAAAAAATTAATTGCTTTTTCTTTAAGTTGTGTGGCTTTAATGGCTTTTAATATGGTGGATAAAAGTTATGAATGTACAACTGTTGGAATAAGTTACAATGACGGAAACCAGACTCAAAATATTCCTGTTACTCCAAAAACAGAACCTATTTTGAAACAGACTTTAAAAAATTTCTATTCTGTAAAAGTTACTAAAAAAGGAAACGATATTAATATAAGTGTCGGAAAAAACAGTGAAGTATTAAGCTACACTGGTAAATGGAGAGGATATGAGCAATATATGAACAAAGAAAAGAGTGTTGTTTTTATGCCGGATAAAAATGCTACAAACAATGATGCGGCTTTGATTATACCTCAGCAAAGACTTGTAATTTACTATAATTGTAAATGATAGTTTTTGTTTATGGCAGTCTTAAAAGAGATAAAAAACTTCATTTTTACCTAAAAGATGCAAAATTTTTAGGTAAGGCTTTTACCTGCCATAAGTATCCTATGGTTATAAGTAAAGAGGGCTGGTATCCTTATTTAATTGAGCATAAAGGCAGAGGAGATTATATAAAAGGAGAAGCTTATAAAATTACTCCAAAGCTTCTAAAAATACTTGATAAAGTAGAAGAAACTCCAAATTATTACTACCGTAAAAAAATATGCATTAAAATAAGAAATAAAAAACATAAAGCTTATGCCTATTTTGTAAAAAAACCTCCAAAATATACAAAAAAAGATTTAATTAATGAATTTTAGTTTATATTTTGTTTAGAAAAATATTTTATTATTTAAAAAAGGCTGAATATGAGAGTGCTTTTAGTTGAGGATGATATAGATTTAAATGAGACAGTTAAGGAGTATTTAGAAAACTTTTATGAAGTTATAAGTGTGTTTGATGGGGAGGAGGCGTTAAATAAAGCATATGAAATAAAGCCGGATATTATTGTTTTGGATGTAAAACTTCCCAAAATAAACGGATTTGAAGTAGCAAAAGAGATTAGGAGATTTAGCAATGTGCCTATTTTGTTTTTAACTTCCCTTGACAGTGAAAAAGATGTTGAAAAGGGATTTTTAAGCGGAGGGGATGATTATATTAAAAAGCCTTTTTCTCTAAAAGAGTTGAAATTAAGGATTGATGCTATTTTAAAAAGGGTTTATGGAGACATTAAAAGAGTTAGAATAAAGGATTTTGAATTTGATTTAGAGAGTCTTGAGCTTTGTAAAGACGAAAAAATTATACATCTAAAGCCAAAAATTGCTGAACTTTTAAAATTTTTTATTCAAAATAAAAATAAAATCGTTAGTAAAGAAGAAATTTTTGATTATCTTTACGATTTTAAAGAACCAAATGAAGCCTCTTTGCGTACTTTTATCAATAATTTAAGGACTATTTTAGGAAAAGATGCAATTGTAACAATAAAAGGCAGAGGATATAAGTTTGTTGGCTGAAAAAAAAGCATTAAAAAGATTTTTATTTATTTATATTTTTTCTACTGTTTTATTTGTAGGGATTGGAGAGTGGTTTTATTACAGACTTGCAAAAGAGGGTATTATTCAAAAAGAAAAGCTTATTTTAAAAAATCAAATTATTCAATTTTTACATCAAAATCCTTTTTTTATGAGGATTATAAGATTTGAGCGTTCTTTTTATGTTCCTGATGGAATGAAAGTTTTGGTATATATAGATAATAAACTTGTTTTTTCCAATTCTCCTCTTTTAGATATTAAAGAAGAATACATCGAAATTAGAGGATGGAAAAAAATAAAAATTATTGCCACTGAAAAATTTCCAAAAGAGAAATTAAATGAAGTTATAAGAAGACTTTTTGTATTTAATCTATTTTTTTTGCTATTTTTGACAGTTGTTTCTGTTTTTCTTGGAAAAATCTTTTTGGCTCCTTTAAAAGAAGTTATAAATAATTTAGAAAATTTTATAAGAGACGCAACTCATGAAATGAACACTCCTTTGAGCGTTATTTTAACAAACATTGAGCTTTTAGATGAGGAAAATAAACCAATAAAAAGAATAAAAAACGCAGCCCTTAGGCTTCATAAAATTTTTGAGGATTTAAAATATGTAAGACTTTATCATAAAAGAAAAAAAGAGATTAAAAGAATTAAATTAAAAGAATTTTTACAACAGAGAATAGCACTTTTTGAAGGTATTGTTGAAAATAAAAATCTGTTTATAGAAATTGATGCGGATGAAGTCTGTTTGGAAATAGACAGGGAAGATTTAATTAGACTTTTTGACAATCTCTTATCAAATGCTTTTAAATACGCTCCTAAACACTCCACTGTAAAAATAACTCTTAATAAAAACTTTTTTTGTATTGAAAATGAAGGAGAAATAAAAAACATAAATAAACTAACTCATAAGTTTTACAGGGAAAACGAAAGCGAGGGCGGTTTTGGGCTTGGGCTTTATATTGTAAAAACAATAGCTGATGAATATTCATTTAAACTTAAAATTGAAAACAAAAATAAAAAAGTGAATACCTGTTTATATTTTGTTTAACTTCCTTTTTTATAATTTTAAAAATAAAAAAGGAGGTTGTTATGAAAAAAGTTATCTTTGCTTTACTTGCGGTTGCAGCGTTGTTCGGATTTAATTCAATTTCTGCTAAGGATTCCGGAGTTATAAGAGGTAAAGTTGTAAAAGCGTATGTGCAAAGAGGATATGGAAGAAGAGGTGCTCCTTGGCTTTTTATGGATGTAAAAACAAAAGATAAAGTTTATCATGTAGGTATTGCTCCTACTTTCGTAATTTCTAATTTACCTGTTAATGAAGGAGATGAGGTGGAAGTTAGAGGATTTACACCGCCTTACTGGCCAAATGACACTGTTAAAGCATATGATATATACGATATAACCCAAAAAAAAGATTACCCTATAACTGGATGGGGAAGAGGTCCCGCATGGAGATGGAGATAAGGAAATAAAATGGAAAATAAAGACATTTATAAAATCATTCTTTTGATTTTTCTTCTTCTTTTGTTTTTGCCAATATGTAAGTTTGTTATTTTTAAATTTATAGGAGGTATGGGATGTTGTTGCAGGTACGTTTGGAAGTGATAAAGGCGGTTGGGTTTTTAATTTCTA
>JAMOSM010000156.1 GCA_027063075.1 Nautiliaceae bacterium
TAAGGTTTTCTAAACTTTCAAGTTCTTTCTTTTTTTCATCATAATATATAAGAGCATTTTCAATTGAACCAAATCTTCTTATAAGTTCTTGAAGGTCTGAGAGCCTGTTTAAAACCTCTTCGATATCTACACTTTCTAAAAATGATGTTTTTTCATATGCTTTATCTATTACAATTCTGAGCTCATTCATTGCATTTGAAAAAAACTCGCTCTCTTCTTCTATCATTTCTAAAAGTTCATATACACTTGATTCAAACTCAAAAACTTTTTCTACTTCAAAAATCTTTTCTTTTATCTTTTCAACTTTGCTTAAATCTTTTTTTATCTTGATAAGTTTTTCAAATTCGTTCTTTTTTGGATTAATGCTTTCAATTTTATTAAGTTCATATTTTAGAAATTCAATTCTTTCAATAGCATTTTTTTCTTTTTTTTCAATTTCTTTTAGTTGTTTTTTTAATTTTGTATATTTTTTATATTTTTGTTTGTAAAAATTAAACTTAACATAATAATCTTCATAATCTTCCTCTTTAATCATTTTATCCAAAACTTCTATAATATTCTCGCTTTCAAACTCTTTAACTTCCCTTAAAGACAAATAATCTATAAAATTAGAAGCAATTTCTTTTACAGTTTTTTTGCTTACAGCCTGATTATTTATAAAATACCTGTTTTTATTCTTTTTTATCTGCCTAAAAACCAAAAAATCATCTTCTTCAAGACCCCATTTTTCCAAATCTATTCTATTATCCACAACTGCTTCGCTTAATTTTGCATTAACATCAAAAAATCCAAATATAGACAAAATACCTTTCATCAAAACAGATTTTCCAGCACCACTTGGACCTGTAAAAACAATCAATCCTTTACTAAGGTCCATTTCAGTAAATTCAAGCTCAACCTCTTCAAATGTCATATAATCTTTTAAATAAACCCTCTCTATCACTTACTCTCTCCCCAGTTAAGCTTTTCTCTTAATACTTCAAAATAATTTCTCTCAATTCTATGAATAAGTTTTGCAGGTTTTAATGCTTTTCTTAATTTTATTTTATCTTTTATATCATAAATTTCCTGTCCGTCTATTATAAGTTTTGCCATATTCTCCTTAACCTCAATTTCAAGTTCAAAATTACTTGGTAAAATAAGAGGTCTTTGAGTAAGGGAATGAGGACATATGGGAGTTAAAATAAACCCCTCTGTTAATGGATATACAACAGGCCCCCCGGCACTTAAGTTATAAGCAGTTGAGCCTGTAGGAGTTGAAATTATAAGCCCATCTCCTCTATAAGTATTTAAAAAACTCTCATTTGTATCAACTTTTATATTAATCATCGAAGAAATTACTTCTTTACTTACGACAACATCATTAAAAGCATAAAGCTTTTTATTTTGATAATCAATTTCAATTACCATCCTTTTATCAATCCTATACTCCCCTTTTAAAAACTTATCTAAAAACTCTTTAATATTTTCCGGGTTTATATCCGTTAAAAAGCCTAAATTTCCTGCATTTATTCCTAAAATCGGTTTATCATACTTATAAGCCCTTCTTGCAAGAGATATTAAAGTGCCATCTCCCCCAAGAGCCACTAAAAAATCCGCACTTTTACACATTTCTTCAAACTCAACCCCCAAAAGCCCTATAGCTTTAGCAGATACACTATCTATTAATACTTCAATCCCTTTTTTTTCAAAAATAGATTTTATATTTAAAAACACAGGTTTAAGGGCAATTGTGTTTTTAGGTTTTAAAACAAAGCCAGCTTTCATTTATAGCCTTTTTTATAAAAATTATATCAAGTTATTATTTTTTCTTATAATCGAAAAAATTTTTTCTTTTAGTAATTTTCTGCGATATATCTTTTAAAAATGAAAAAAATGAACAAACAAAAATCAATTAAGTTATTAAATAAAACTGTAGCAGAAGAACTTAGTGCAATTCATCAGTATATGTATTTTTATTTCATTTTAGATGATTTAGGATATGATTTATTAGCATCAATTTTCAAAAAAACAGCAATAGATAAAATGATTCATACAGAAAAGTTTGCAGAGAGAATTCTGTTTTTAGGCGGAGATATTGAAATGAAACCCTCTTATGAAGTCGAGTAACTGAAAAAAGACAGTGGAACCAAACAGATATTTGAACAGACTATTGCCAATAGAGACATTTTGAGACTTTTGAAACAGAATATAAAAATTTACAAAAATTCGGTGATAGATATTTAGCCCAGCAGGCGATGGAAAGAAGCAAAAGAATGGGTATTACCTCTGCAGAGTAACTCTTATCTTTTCTGCTTTTCTTATATATTTTTGTTTTTTTCTGATGACTTTAGTTAGGTCTTTACCAAATTTACGCATTAATTTTTCACAGTTGTAATAATCATGGGCTTTTCCTAAATAATCCTGTATTTTTTTAAGTTTATCTTCAAGCTGTGGATTTGTATATCTGCATTTTTTAACAACTATTCTTAATTTGTGAAGGGTTTTGTCATCCTTATTTAAAAATGAGGTGTTAAATATCTTATCACAATTAAAATCCCTTTTTTCTTCCAAAGACACTATCTGAGATTTAAATCCTTTTAAAAATTTCAAAAATTTTTTTCTTAGTTTTTTATGTTTTTTTTTGAGATATTTTTTAATTTTTTTGTCTTTACATATCTCAAGAAGCACATCTGTATCCCTTAATTTTGAAGAGCGTTTTAAAAGCTCTTTTAACCTAAGGTCCATTTTGCCCTCTTTTTCCAGCATACTCAATTTTCTTCGTGCCATTACCCTCATATCATGAAGTAAATCAGCATCATCTTTTTTAAAATATTTTTTGATAAGTTTTTTTAATCCCATAGATTTTTCCTTTCATCATAAAAAATAACGCTTGTAGGGTAAGCCAGTTCAAGCGAAGATTTTTTTATAATTTCCAAAACTTTTATCATTACATCCTGTTTTACCTTAAGCCACTCCTCCCAGTCTATTGTAATGGAAAAAGCATAAACTAAAATATCCATTGAATAATCATTAAATTTATCAAGATACACAAGAAGGGTTTTTCTAACCCCATATTTATCTTCAAGTAAAAAAAGCGTATTTTTTTGCATTTTATGTTTTAACTTATTTTGAATTTTTTTATCGGTTACAATCATAGGATGTGTTTCTAACATCTCTCTTATCTCTTTTATAACTCTATTAATTTCCTTTATATCAGTAGTATATTTTATTTTTATCCAAAATTTTATTCTTCTTCCAATAAGTCTTCTTGAATAATTCTTAATCCAGTCGTTTGCAAGACGTGAATTTGGTATGGTTATAAGGGCATTATCAAAAGTCCTAATCTGAGTTGCAGTTAAGCCAATCTCAGTCACAAAGCCTTCAAAATCCCTTGTCTCTATCCAATCCCCCACATGAAAGGCATCTTCACTTACAAGCCTTATGGAGTCAAAAAAATTGCTAAGGGTATCTTTTGCCCCAAAACCAACAATCAAACCTCCTACTCCAAGAGAAGTAATAATAGCAGTTATATTCACTCCCATATACGAAAGTACAGCAATAAATAAAACCAAAAAAATAAAAACTTTCGTAAGATTGATAATTAAAGAAAAAAGTTCTCTTCTAACCGCTTTTTTTTTAGATATTTTTATAGAAATAGTCGTATATATAAGATATTTTATTATTTCATAAAAAAGCCATGCGAGTAAAAAAAGATTTAAAAAAAACCTGAAAACTTCAAATTCTTTTAAGTCAAAAATATAAAAAAAAGCATTTATGTTAATAAGGATAAAAAAAGGGAGGGAAATTTTTTCAACCCTTGAGTAAAAAAGCTTAAAAATGACATTTTTTCTTTTTTTGAACAAAAAAAACTTTAAATATTTTTTAAGCCATAAAAACAAAATATCAAAAACAATAAGTCCCGTTAATAGATACCATTTCATTTTTTTATTTAAATTATATCACAATTTGATATAATTGCGCCAAAAAAGGAAATTTATGAGAAGCCATTACTGTGCTGAGCTTAATGAAATGAATGTAGGAGATGAGGTAGAATTAGTAGGATGGGTTAATTCCCATAGGGACCACGGAGGAGTTATATTTATTGACCTAAGAGATAGAAGCGGAATTGTTCAGGTAGTAGCAGACCCGGCTGAGAGTCAAAAAGCGCATAAAATAGCAGAAAAAGTAAAAGATGAATATGTTATAAAAATAAAAGGAAAAGTTAGACTAAGAGGTGAAGGGCTTGAAAATCCAAAATTAAAAACAGGCAAAATTGAAGTTGTGGCAGATTCAATAGAAATTGAAAACACAAGTGAAACCCTTCCTTTTCAAATTGGAGATAAATCGGTAAATGAAGAGTTAAGACTTAAATACAGATATCTTGACCTTAGAGACCCAGATTCTCTTGAAACGTTTATTTTAAGAAGCAAGGTTACAAAAGCAATAAGGGATTATTTTGACAAACACGGATTTATTGATGTTGAAACCCCTATTCTTACAAAATCGACTCCTGAGGGGGCAAGGGATTATTTAGTACCAAGCAGGATTTATCCGGGTGAATTTTATGCACTTCCTCAATCACCTCAGCTTTTTAAACAGATTTTAATGGTAGCAGGGTTTGATAAATATTATCAAATCGCAAAATGCTTTAGGGACGAAGACCTAAGGGCTGATAGACAGCCTGAATTTACACAAGTCGATGTTGAGATGAGCTTTGTTGAAGAAGATGATGTAATTAATACAATTGAAGGAATGGTAAAAGAGGCTTTTGAAGTTGCAGGAATTAAAGTAAATCTACCAATTAAAAGAATTAGCTACAATGAAGCTATGGAAAAATATGGGACTGATAAGCCTGATTTAAGATATGATTTAGCAATGATAGACGTAATTGATGAATTTGTTGATTCAAGCAATGAGATTTTTTCTGAAATTGCAAAAGACAAAAAAAACAACCGCTTCAAAGCTCTAAAAGTTCCCGGAGGGGATAAGTTTTACTCAAGAAAAAAATTAAAAG
>JAMOSM010000157.1 GCA_027063075.1 Nautiliaceae bacterium
AGATAAAGCAAAAGAAAAATTTTATGATGTTGTAATTATAGATACCGCAGGGCGTCTTGCTATTGATGAAGAGCTTATGGATGAGCTTGTCAGGATGAAAAAAGAGATAAACCCTCATGAAATTTTTTATGTAGCAGATTCACTTACAGGTAAAGATGCAATAAATACTGCAAAAGCTTTTGATGAAAAACTTGATATTACAGGTGTTATTCTTACTAAGTATGATGGTGATTCTAAAGGCGGGGTTGCTTTAAGTATCGCCCATCAGGTTAAAAAACCGCTTAGATTTATAGGAACGGGTGAAAAGATTGCTGATATTGAAGTGTTTATTCCTGAGAGAATTGTAAGCAGAATTATGGGGGCAGGGGATATTGAATCTCTTGTTGAAAAAACAAGTGCCGTTATTGATGAAAAAGAGGCAAAAAAACTTACAAAAAAACTTAAAAAAGGTCAGTTTAACTATAATGACTTTTTAAATCAGCTTGAGCAGATGAAAAAGCTTGGAAGTATGAAAAGTCTTCTTTCGATGATTCCCGGAATGGGTGGAATGTTAAAACAGCTTGGAGATATCGACCTTGAAAATTCTGCTGAAATTAAAAAAATAAAAGCTATGATTAGCTCTATGACTAAAAAAGAGAGAGAAAATCCTCATCTTATTAAAGAATCTGCAAGTAGAAGAAGAAGAATTGCAAGAGGGGCTGGGCTTAGTGTTCAAGAAGTTAATAGAATTAATAAACAGTTTCAAAATGCCGCAAAAATGGCTAAAAAGTTTGCAGGTAAAAAAGTTCCTGATATGAATGAGCTTATGAAAATGACTCAGGGGTTGAAATTTCCTAAATAATTGATTAAAATTTCGAATTAATTTTTAATGGGTAGGTTTGGGTGGGAAAAAAGAAAAATAATAAATAAGGAGAGACGCGTGGTAAAAATTAGACTTGCAAGATTTGGTAGAAAGAAAAAACCTTTTTATAGAATAGTTGTAACTGACAGTAGAAAAAGAAGAGACAGCGGGTGGATTGAAGTAATTGGATATTACAACCCTTTAACTAATCCAAAAGAGATTAAGATTGATATGGATAAAATGAATTACTGGCTAAGCAATGGTGCTCAAATGACTGAAAGAGTAGAAAAACTGAAAAAAATCTATGAAGAAAGAATGGCTAACGCTTAATGGTTCTTGATTTTGTAACCGAGTATGCAAAACTTTTGAGTTTTGAACCTGAGAAAATAAAAAGCGAAATAGTGCCTCATGAAGATTTTGATGAGATAGTTATTTATGCAAAAAAAGCTGATGTCGGTAGAATTATTGGTAAAAGCGGAAGTATGGTAAAAGCTATTAAAATGGTTATCAGCGGATGCAGGGCAAAAGAGGATAAAAACTATAAAATAACGGTGAAGGCTTATGAAGAGTAAAAAAATACCTATTGCAAAACTTGGTAAAAGTCATGGCGTAAAGGGATGGCAAAAAATCCATCTTTTAACAGATTTCCCGGAACAGTTCAAACCGGGAAGTACTTTTTCTTCCGATAAAACTTCCCTTACAATTGAAAAAATAGACTTAAAAAGAGGACTTGTTAAATTCAAAGGTGTTGATACACCTGAAGAGGCTAAAAAAATTACAAACAGAATGCTTTATACCACAGAAGAGGAAACAAGAGAAAATATCAAACTTAAAGATAATGAATATTTTTGGTTTGATATAGAAAATTGTGATGTTTATGAAAACGGTAAAAAGCTTGGGCGTGTTAAAGAGATAGAGAGAGCAGATGTTGATTATCTGGTAATTAATACTGATGAAGAGTTAATAAAAGAGGGATATCCTAAGAGGTTTTTGATTGATTTTAAACGTCACGTAAAAGATGTGGATGTGGAGAATAAAAAAATTGAAGCTCAGGGTGCATTAGATATTTTAGAATCTCTAAAATGAAAATAATTTTTTTCTCTTTATTTCCTTCTTTAATACTTCCTTATTTTGAAGACTCTATTTTAAAAAAAGCAAAAGATAAAAATCTATTTAGTATAGAAGTTGTTAATTTTAGAGATTATGCTAAAAATAAGCATAAAAAAGTAGATACTGAAATTGTAGGCGGCGGGGCTGGTATGATTATTGATAATGAGGCATTAAGATTTGCTCTTATAGAGTATAAAAAGAAATATCTAACCGCTAAGACTATTTTTTTAACTCCAGTTGGAAAAAAATATAATCAAAAAGATGCACTCCGTCTTGCAAAAGAGGAAGTTATTTTTCTGGTGTGCGGCAGATATGAAGGGTTTGATGAAAGACTTATTGAAGACTTTGCCGATGAGGTTATAAGTATTGGAGATTTTATATTAACAGGCGGAGAACTTGGGGCTTTAGTGGTAGCAGACAGTGTTCTTAGAAATGTAAAAGGTGTTTTAGGAAATATGGAGTCTTTAAGTGAAGAGAGTTTTAACGATAATTTACTTGAAGCTCCGCAGTTTTCGAAAATGGGTAATGTGCCTTTGATTTTAAAAAGCGGAAACCATAAAAAAATAAAAGAGTGGAAACAAAAAGCTTCTTTATTAAAAACAAAATTTCACAGACCTGATTTATAAGAAAAAAAGAGACTTAATATAAAGTCTCTGAAGAACCGTCTGGATATGTAATTGTTCCTGTGTCAGGGTCGTATGTTGCTAATTCGTTTCCGTTATGGTCTGTTATTTTCATTTCTATTGTATCAGAATCTTTATTCACAGTAATTACTATGCCTTTGTTAGAGTAGATAGTTGAGTAGTATTTAACTTCGTCTCCTTCAAATTTAGAAGCAAAAACATCTTTATTGTTAGAAATTAATGCATAAACAAGGGCTTTGTTTGTATCTTTGTCATATGTTGCATCTAATCCTAAATTAAATGGAGCATAATTTGTTTTATTTACATCCACATAAGCGGTTAAATGGGATGCATTGCTGTCGAGTTTAAAATATCCTGCTAAAGAGAGGTCTAAATATTTAATAGTTCCATTAATTTCTGAATTGTTTGTATCTGCATTGTAACTTACTGAAAGGTTAGATAGTGTTAAAGTGTTGTTTTGATTATCTTCAATAGAAGCGTTTAATCCTTTTAAAAGTACTGATGTAAGGTTTGTCTCCTGAGTCTCTTTTACATAAGTTCCGTTTTCATAAAAATCATAGATTGTATAAACCCCTATAAACGGATAAACTTCATATTTGTCATTATAATTGAAGTTTAGGTTTGCTGAATCTAGAGTTATCTCATTTCCGTTATAATTTGCAAAAATATCATCTGCAAAAATTGAATAGCTTTTGCCGTCTTTTCCACTTAAGGCTGAGAGGTTTATTTTGATTTGTGAATTAGGTGTTGTAACATTTGCAGCTACTTTAAGCTCTGCAGGGATATCTAAAACGGATATAGGATTAGATATGTTAATGTTATTTACCACTACATCTTTATAAACTTTATCTGAATCTAAGCACAGTTTATCATTGTTACATTGATATAGATATTTTTCATTACCCCATTTATCAAGGATGTATTCAATTTCAATTTTAGTGGTGTTTTCATCATACCAATAGTAATTTTCAATGTTTGTTAATTTATACTTGGTGTTATTGATATCAAGTGTCACAACTTTGTTGTAAAGTGAATATTCTTCAATATTCTCAGGATTATCGCAATATACTTCTCTTGAATATTCTGCCGTTGTATAATTTAAATCAGTTTTTACGCTGCAGTGTTCTGTATCTCCTGTGTATGAGGTGAAATTGACATCTGCTGTATGTTCTCTTCCGTCGTCATACTCTTTTATATTTTCATTATAAAAAGTAATACTTGTTACTAAGTTGCCTTTTACTTTAAATAGCTCTCCTGAAAGGTATTTATCTTTTATTTTAAATGCTTCATCTGTAATAACTTTTGCCGTATCTTTAAATGTGGAATAATAAGTAATGTTTCCTTCTATTGTAGTGTCATTTAGGTGTAGTTTTCCATCTAATGATAACGTTTCATTATTTAAAGTAATGTCTCCTGTAAATGTCTCATTGTTTGAAGTTGTAACATCAGCGTTTATTTTAATGTTTAAGTTATTCGCTGAGCGGTATATTTCATAAGGGGTATTTAGATAGTCTCTATTTACATCTGAAGAGATTGTAAGCTCGTTTAGTGTAATTTTTGAGCCGTTTTGTCCTGTAATTTCTCCTGTTGCGTGAATATTTAATTTTGTATCTGTAAGAGTCATTTCATCTATTGTGATAGAGTAGTTTTCATCTTCAAGTTTTACATTTCCTGTGAATGTTAATGATTTATCATCTCCTAATGTATATGTAGCTGTTAAGTTATAATCGTTAATTGAGTATATTTCTGTAACTGTAGAATTGTCTTCATCTCTTGTGTGAATAACTTTATCTCCAAAAGATGTTGTAAAGTTATAGTCATTGTTGCTGTCGTTTGTTTCTATTCCTTTAGCAATTTCATTTATTCTATCTTCAAGGGATAAAATAGTTGTATTAAAATCGGCATTGAATGTTGTCTTGAAGTTGTTTAGTTTTTCATCAGTGTTTTTTATCTCATTTGAAATGTTCTCTTCAAGATTTTTAACCGCAGGGTCTATGTTGTTGTTATAAGCGTTATAAATTTCTCCTGCTATGGTTTTATCCGGTTGATTTTCTGTTTCATAAATATTTGGGTCTAAAAATTCATAAGTGGTGTCTCTAATTAAAGAAACTAAATTTTTTACATCTTCTGGTGAAACTTCTGTATTTAATAAAGAGAGACTCTCATAATAGTTTTTGATATAGTTTGTATAGTCTTTAATATTTAATGTTTTTTGTTCCTGTATTTTTATAAAAGAATCTATTATATCAAATGAAAGAAGTTTTCCTTTTGCATTTGCTTCTTTTGTTACTTCTTTTACATAATCTTTTATTTTTACAAGCTCTGTTACATTTTTGTTTTTAACATATTCAGGAACTTTGTCTAATAGATAATTTATTGCGGTTTTAATGTTTT